>JASHTZ010000750.1 GCA_030040295.1 Terriglobia bacterium
ACATCGATAACGATGAGCGCGTGCTGAAGAATTTCAATCAAATCACCACCATCGCCAGCCAGATGCGCGAGGCGCTGTTGGCGCGTGACTGGAACGACGTGGCGGACCTGCTGGCGCTCGAGTGGGAGAATCGCAAACGAAACTTCAAGGGCATCTCCACGCCCCGCATCGACCGCATGATCGAGCAAACGCGTAAGCACGGAACCGTGGCGGCCAAGGTGTGCGGCGCAGGTGGCGGGGGATGCGTGGTCTTTATGGTCCGCCCGGGCAGCAAGCATGCCGTTGAAAATTCACTCGCACATTTGGGCGGAGAGGTGATCAATTTCGCCATCTCCAGCACGGGCCTGGAAGTGCGTGCTGACCAGGTGGACCGCGCGCGCGAAGAAAAATGAGCCGGACGGAATTTTGTTCGCGGCCATGGCCTTTTCTTCCCCAACAGGCATCTATAAAATTGAGGAATCCTAAGCTCAGATCCTCGCTCCGGTGACTACAAAGTGTCTCGACGTGTCCAAGATGCAGATTCGAATCTTCGCGAGGAAGAATCGAATCGAGGCTGAATCGCATGCCTGCCTGGGGTTTCACGATTCGCGCCTGCGTTGGAAAATTCGCCGCAACCCTGCTCGGGCTGAGCCTGTGCCTGGCCGCTGCACTCCTGCTGATTCCCTGCGGACTTGCCAAGGAAGGGATGGATCGCAACGCCCGGTTTGACATCATTCGGGGCTTGTTGCGGGAAGTGGCGGTAACCAAGGTGCCTCTTCCCCGCGGGAAAAGGGGAGTGCACGTGGACGGCGCAGGGAAGTTCGACCCGTCAGACGACCAAAAGGAAGTGCGCCTGAATGGCATGGCGATGAAGGCGGGCGGGCTTGCGGAAATTACCGCGATCCATTTCAAGGAGAAGTCGCTGGTGATTGAGGTCAACGGTGGCGGGAAGTCCGGAAGGAAATGGTACCAGCACATCGAGATTGATATGGGGGGCACGGTCGGACCGGTTGACCAGCAGCAGGATGTCAATGAGGAATTCGGGTCGTCGGTGACGGTGGATTTTGGCCGCCCGCTTCCCGATATGACGGTTCCTGAGGTGAAAAAGGTTCTCTCCAACGTGCTCGATTTCGAGCGGCATGCGCCCACGGTGCTGTATTCGCCCAATCTGCCGCCCCAAATCAAGCAGGCCATCAAGGATCACAAAGTGATTGTGGGAATGGACCACGACGCCGTGCTCTCCGCAAAAGGCACCCCTGACCGGCGCGTCCGCGAGGTTCGCGACGGCTCGGAGCAGGAGGATTGGATTTACGGAACGCCGCCTCACGTGCTGATTGTCACCTTCGACGGCGACCAGGTGGTGGGGGTAAAACAGTATTGAGAATCAGCTTTTCCTCGCATGCGCAGAGGCCACACGAAGTTGTTCCGAACCTTTTAGCTTTGACTAACCTCGCAATGCCGCATAAAATTTTCCGTTTGACTCAAATCTGCTGAACTGAACTGGAGGAAGCTATCATGCCCGTTAAGGTTGGAATCAATGGGTTCGGTCGAATTGGCCGAAACCTTTTCCGCGCTGCATTGAACGACCCCGGAATGGAGATAGTGGCCGTCAATGACATCACGGACCCCAAGACGCTTTCGCATTTATTGAAATATGACTCCGTCTTCGGAATTTGCAACGCCGCGATTGGCTTCGGCGAGGACTGCATTAAAGTCAACGACAAGTCGATTCGCGTTTTCAAAGTCAAGGACCCCGCGGAGATCGATTGGTCTTCGCTCGGCATCCAGGTGGTGGTTGAATCCACGGGACTGTTCACCAAGGCCGAAGATGCCCGCAAGCATCTGAAGGGTACGGTGAAAAAAGTCATTATCTCCGCGCCGGCCAAGGGCGAGGACGTCACCGTCGTGCTGGGTGTGAACGAGAAAATGTACGACCCGGCAAAACACCACGTTCTTTCGAACGCTTCGTGCACCACGAATTGCCTGGCCCCGCCGGCGAAGGTTGTTAACGACAACTTCAAAATCCTTCGCGGATCCATGACCACGGTGCACGCCTACACCAACGACCAGCGCATTCTCGATCTCCCGCACTCGGACCTGCGGCGCGCGCGGGCGGCAGCGCTGAGCATGATTCCCACCACCACCGGCGCGGCCAAGGCCATCGGACTGGTGATTCCGGACCTGAAGGGCAAGATGGATGGATACGCCATGCGCGTGCCCACGCCCGATGTCTCCGTGGTGGACCTCGTGGCGCAGGTCGAAAAGCCCACCAGCGCCGCCGAAGTGAACGCAGCCCTGAAGAAGGCTGCGGAAGGCCCCATGAAAGGCATTCTGCAATTCGTGGAGGAGGAACTGGTCTCCAAGGACTTCACCGGCAATGCGCACTCCTCGATGGTTGACGCTGGCTTCACCAAGGTGATCGATGGGACGCTGGTGAAGGTGGTCGCTTGGTACGACAATGAGTGGGGATATTCCTCCCGCGTCCGCGACTTGATCAATTATGTCGTGTCGAAGGGACTGTAGGAGGGCACTCGGGAGTAAGCAGATGACAGAATGAAGAGACCCGTCTGCCCGGCGTTCGAGGAGGAACTATAGGTTTGACCGTTCTGGAAATTGAAGTGGGGAATCCGGCGAATGCAGAAGTAACTGAGAAGGTGGAGTTCCTCGTGGACTCCGGCGCAGTTTATTCTGTAGTCCCCACACCCATTCTTGAAAAACTGGGAATCCGGCCAATTGCGCAGCAGGAATTCCGGCTTGCGGACGGCTCAAAGATAACCAGGAAGAAGGGAATTGCCCTCTTCAAGCACGGTAATAAGGTAGGCGGGGCTGACGTCATTTTCGGCGAGGCGGGAGACAGCAATCTTCTGGGCGCTTTTACCCTGGAAGCCCTCGGCCTTGCCCTCGACCCACTGCGGCGCGAGCTGAAGCCGTTGCCGATGATTCTTGCGGAATGCCATTCGATTTCCGACGGCCGTCCCTTGTAGTCTGAGTGTTGCGGTGCTGCAACTCCGCTGCAATTAGTCCGGAACTTGGAGAGCTTTTCCTTGACCGGATCGCGCCTATCCCGCTGCTTGTAAGAAAACATGGACACCTTTCGAGCAACTCTGCCGACTGCACCAATCTCTCATGAAATCCTGATCTGAGGAATTATCCTTATGCCGAAACTTTCCGTGCGCGACATCGATCCGAAAGGAAAGCGTATCTTTATGCGAGTGGATTTCAACGTGCCCCTGGATGACGCCGGGGAAATTACCGATGACACGCGCATCCAGGCGTCTCTGCCCACGATTCAAGATTTGCTGCGGCGCGGCGGGCGTGTGATTCTGGCCTCGCACCTGGGCCGGCCCAAGGGCAAACCAAATCCCCAAATGAGCTTGAAGCCTGCGGCCACTCGTCTGGCGCAGCTTCTGGGCAAACCCGTGGCGTTCGCTGCGGATTGCAGGGGCGCGGAAGCGGAGACCGCTGCCCGCGCTCTCCAGGACGGTGGGGTTCTTCTGCTCGAAAACCTGCGCTTCCATGCCGAGGAGGAAAAAAACGTTCCGGAGTTCGCGCAAAAACTTGCCGCGCTCGCCGAAATTTACGTCGATGACGCATTTGGTTCCGCGCACCGCGCCCACGCTTCCACGGAGGGCATAACTCACTTCCTGTCCCCGTGCGCGGCGGGATTGTTGATGGAGAAGGAGCTCGAATACCTCGGCAAGGCCGTGGGGCATCCCGAGCGCCCTTATGTGGCGATCGTGGGCGGCGCTAAAGTGTCCGACAAAATCGAGTTGTTGCAAAATCTGATGAAATTTGCGGACAGCATCCTGATTGGCGGCGCCATGGCCTATACCTTTCTGAAGGCGCAGGGCGTAGAAGTGGGATTGTCGAGGGTCGAGGCGGACAAGCTCGACCTGGCGAACCAGCTTCTGAAGGAAGCCCACGAGCGCAAAGTGGATCTTCGCCTGCCACAGGACCACATCGTGGCAGAAAAACTTGACGCCAATGCCGCTGCTGAGCTTGCGCCAACGCGGAGCATTCCCGCCAATCGCCTGGGCTTGGACATCGGCTCCGCCACCCGCGCCGATTACGCTGCACGAATCGCCAAGGCCAAGACCATTGTTTGGAACGGCCCCATGGGAGTGTTCGAGATTCCG
Organism: Terriglobia bacterium; assembly: GCA_030040295.1. GTDB lineage: Bacteria > Acidobacteriota > Terriglobia > UBA7540 > UBA7540 > Bog-366. The sequence continues at coordinate 4,116 of JASHTZ010000750.1, forward strand.
CAATTCTCAGAGGGAACAGTGGCCATCGCCCATGCGGTCGCGAACGCACACGCCGTGTCGATAGTGGGCGGTGGAGATTCCGTCGCCGCAGTAAAGAAAGCCGGCGTGGAGGCAAAGATATCTCATATTTCGACCGGCGGCGGAGCCTCGCTGGAATTCCTCTCCGGCTTAAAGCTGCCCGGCGTAGCGGCGCTGACAGACAGGTAGGCGGTGGGCGGATAGGAACACGCCGGCAGGTAGCGATTTTCGACTCTCCAGGGCAGGCGATTTGGTAAAATAGGTGTATTCGAGGAGAAAGGGCATGATGTCCACGGAGCAGCCCCGCCCGCGTTACAATGATCGTATCGTCCGCAACCCGCAAATCTGTGGCGGACAGCCCATATTTAAGGGGACGCGCGTAACTCTGCGGACCGTGCTTGCGAGTCTCGCGGACGGCGACTCCATCGAGGATATCCTTGGTGCCTTTCCCACCCTCAAGCGGGAGGACGTGCGTGCTGCGATCGCTTTCGCTGCTGCCTCGGCCGAGGAGGATCTTCCTGTCCCTGCTGCCCCTGATATCCAATGAAGATCAAGCTCGATGAGAACCTGCCGTCGCCATTAGCGGCAAGGCTAGCAGCGATGGGTCACGACACTCAAACCGTCGTGGAGGAGGGGATCGCTGGCGAACCTGATCCAATCGTTTGGCAAGCGGCACAGCGTGAGGCCCGCTTCTTGATTACACAAGATTTGGACTTCTCTGATGCCCGGCGGTTTGTGCCCAGAACGCATCATGGCATCCTGCTGCTTCGCGTGGGCACCCTCGGTTGGCGGGCATTAGTTGAGCGAGTGGCGGACCTCTTGGCCCAAGAAAACGTGACGGAATGGGATAGGTGCTTCGTCGTGGCAACGCGAACCAAAGTGCGTGTGCTCCGACCGGCGAAGGAACCCACCCAGCCCTCAACTGAATAGAGTGCATCGTCCGATTGCCAATAGGCATTGAGTGGGAGCGGCGGACAGTCAATTTCGGTTCCGTGGTCACGACAGGGGTCGAGAATGAAAGGCCTGGAGAGTGGCAGCGTGGATCACAGTCAAAAAAAGCTAAGGGACGCAAAGGGGGAGAAGGCAACGCAGGAACGCTGCCGAGCAGTTCTGGAGATGATTGCGCCCGGAAGAGTGAAATACGGGCCATCTGGGCGCGACTACTACGTCGAGTTGCCGCCCGGCGGAGGTGCATGGTGGGTCTACCTGCGCCCGTGGGATAACGGAACCATTGCGACTTGCGTATACCCGGGCAACAACATGTCTCAGGCGAGGACGTTCTTTAACAGGGTGGTGAAGCAGAAAATTTTTGAGCTCATCGCAAAAGGGTGGCAAATTCAACCCACTCTTGCCCTGAATTTCGTGCAGAGATTTCTGCCACTGCCGGGCAATAAACTGAGCCTTGAGCAGTACTTCGATTTTTGGGCTTCGGAGGAAATCAGGCAGATTCGTCGAGAAGGCCAAGGTTTTGAGGATTTTTCACATTACCTGAGGACGCACAGGCTGATTAACGCCACGGCGGAACGTAAGATTCGGGAAGAATTCATCGAGAGCAAGAGAACTTTCATGAATGTGTGTCCGGGGTTTGAACTGGTCTTTGCTTGGCGGCGTGCAGTGGCTAATCGGCTAGATCAAGACCAACTCTTTGTCGAAGTGGTGCGCGCTCGGGCTAACGAGGCACTTCAGACCTGGGGGCAGACCCTATGACCCGCTGGGGCCAACTGCGGATTGCCTACTGCTTTCTGCCTACTGTCTACTTTTAGCAAAGGACGGATGACATGCGTAGACCCGTAATTGCTGGAAACTGGAAAATGTACAAGACCATCGCCGAGGCGGTGGATTTCATTGAGAAGATCGCGCCGGTGGCCGCGGCGGCTGGACACTGTGAAGTGGTTGTGGCGCCGCCCTTCACGGCGTTGGCCGCGGCGGGGGGGGCGGCGAAGGGTTCGAAGGTGGCAATCTCTGCGCAGAATATGCACTGGGACAAGGAAGGCGCGCACACTGGTGATGTTTCAGCCGGGATGATCGTGGATGCCGGCTGCACGCACGTCATCATCGGCCACTCCGAGCGCCGCCACGACCACGGCGAAACTGACGATCAGGTGAACCGCAAGTTGAAGGCGGCGCTGGCCGCGGGCCTCACCCCGATCATGTGCCTGGGTGAGACTCTGGCGCAGCGCGAATCCGGCGGCACGGGGCAGGTGCTAAAGACCCAATTTGAGGGCGGCCTCGCGGGATTGACCCCCCCCGACTTTTCCCGTATCATAATTGCTTACGAACCCGTCTGGGCGATTGGCACAGGGCGCACAGCAACGCCGGAAATGGCCGCGGAAAGTCACCGCGTTTTGCGTGACTTGGCGCGGGCAAAGTTCGGAGATAAAGCGGCCGACGGTGTGCGCATTTTGTACGGCGGAAGCGTGAAGCCCGACAACATTGGCGGGCTGATGGCTCAGAGTGGGATTGATGGCGCGCTGGTGGGCGGTGCAAGTTTGAAAGTTGATTCGTTTACTCTGTTGATCAATTACCCCCGGGCGTAAAAGGTATGAAATGATAACTTTGGTTGTAATTTTGCACATCCTGGTTTCCATCCTGCTGATTGTAGTTGTGCTCCTGCAGGGCGGCGAAAATGTGGATATCGCCTCGGCCTTCGGCGGGCCCAGCCAGACGGCCTTTGGTCCGCGGGGTTCGGTAACACTTTTGGCCAAGGCTACCTGGGTGCTTGGGGTGATTTTTATTATGACCTCAATTACCCTTGCTGTTCATGCAACCAACTCAGCTGGCGGCTCGGTGCTGGAAAATATCCCGGTGAAAACCGCCCCCGCAACTCCTGCGCCGGCGAAGAAGTAGAAGGGAAGTCGTCAGTTATCGGTTATCAGTAAGAAGACGTGGATGCCATAACGAGTAGATTGTGTATGGCCAATGAAGTTTTAAGTCTGATGACTGACCGTCGATGATTGAAAACTGAATATTGCCTTTCGTGCGGAAGTGGCGGAACTGGCAGACGCACCAGCTTGAGGGGCTGACGCTCGCAAGAGCGTGGGGGTTCGAATCCCCCCTTCCGCACCAGACAATTTGGACAGTTTTGGCCCTACAGCTTTCCTTTCAACGGCTTACAGTGTTAAGAACTCGCTTCCGAGGACGTCGCAACTGTCCACAAGGGGACATAGTGTTTCGGGCGCAATAAGCGATGACGACGGGATTTATGACTCGGAGCCGCGACGACAGGATCATTGTCACCGGGGGGTGCGGACAGGCCGGAGTACCAAGGGATGGTGATTTAAGTTTGGTTCAGGATTCGAGCTCTTTATCCACCACTATCTTCAGGGCGCGCAGAAATTGGGTGTCTTGCGTGGTCAGGTTGAATTCAGGATCGGACTCGCCCTCGCCGCCCACCTTCTGCCGGTGCACCAGATTCACTTCGCCGCGCTTGTTGAAGCCGATGGTGACTTCCAGGACAAGGAATAGGTCGTAGCCAGCGTTGCGGATTCGCGACATAACCTCTGCGATCCGTTCGGAGTCGGAAAGGAATTCATTTATCGCGTCGCCCAACTCTTTGATCAGGCGTTTGAAATTTTCATCAAGCTCCAAAGCTCACCTGAATGCTCTCGGCGTGGCATGCAAGCTCATTCTAAGATTGCAGCCGATGAACGTCAAGGCAAAAGCCGGATGCCCCGGCGCGAAGCGCC
>JASHTZ010000751.1 GCA_030040295.1 Terriglobia bacterium
CCGGGGTGTGTGCGAAGCCATTGAAGCGGCCGGCGCACGGTTGTTGTACCTGCCGCCTTATTCTCCGGACTTCAACCCCATCGAGCCTATGTGGAGCAAGATCAAACAGACCCTACGGAGCCACGCGCCGCGCACCCAAGAAGAACTACTGCGCGCCGCCAAGAGCGCCTTTGACTCGATTTCAACGCGCGACTGCAAAGGCTTCTTTTTTAGCACCCAATACGCTATATAATAAATGGAAATGCTTTAGCGCTGCTTCCGCCCTTTATCCTCGTACATCCGGCGGTCGGCAGCCTCAAGCAGCACTTCGATATTCATGCCCTTCTCATACATTGCCAGTCCGCAACTGAGACTCATCTGGTAATTGGGAATCAGATTGAGGACATTCCACTTGTCAACTTTCTGACCGATGCGTTCGATGGCCCGGTGGCCTTGCTCCTCGTTACAGTCGGGCATGACAACAACAAACTCATCTCCCCCGTAACGAACGATTACGTCTGAATTCCTGAGAGTCTCATTCAGCAACGCTCCAAGCTCTTTAAGCACACGATCCCCTGCGACATGTCCGAACTGGGTATTTACCGACTTGAATTCGTCTAAGTCAATCAACAGAAAGGTAAGTTTGCTCCCCAGTCTCTCGGCGCGACGCTTTTCCTTGGAGAAGATTCTTTCAAGGAATCGGCGGTTGTAGACCTCAGTCAAGGGATCGAGAAATGAAAGGGCCTGGGCAGTTTCCGCTCGCAGCAACTGCCGCACCAACTCCTCGCGGGTGCTGTTGAGCTTATGGCGGAGGTCGAAGGTGTAAATGTTGTACAGAACAATCAACAGGCTAAGACCGAAGGAGAGCTGGCGAAAGTACGGGCCAGACAGTTCCAAGGTTTTCAAATTCCAGAACAATCTCGGCAATATGAAAGCGTACACGCCGGCCGTGAGGCCGACTATGATGGCAAGATTCATTAACCAGACGCGGAGGTCCTTGCCCTCCAAGCCCTGAATTTCCCCAAGCACCTCGTCGATGCGGGGAGCCTCCATCGTTTCCATGGGGTCTTTCCTCCTGGGTTTAGTTCGAGGACAATGCCCTGATCTGCCGAATGTAGAACTCTTGCCGGTCTCGCGCGACTTTCAACTTCGTTCGCGACAGCCTTGTAGATACCATTCAAATCTATCCGCAAGGACGGCAGGCAGCCTTTGTTCCTCGGCAGGATCGCTTTGCAGAGCTGGCATAGCTCGAACCGATAAATTTACCAACCTCTCGATACATACCCGTGTATATTTACTCCGTAGCCAACCCGACTTCAATGAAAAAATGACACTTTATCCGAAACCCTGACAAGGGGGCTTTGTCCCTGTGGCGACCAATAAAGGTGCAAAATGCGTTAGCAGGCAATGGACTTGTCCTGTTCGGCAGCGGTCAGTATCTGGGCAGTTCTTAATCGTATTGACATCATAGCCACGGAGTCCTAATATGGAGGCTGTTTAGGAACAGACAGACAATTTCTTCTAGAAAGACTCTGGTTATCCAAGGGATGGGTGCAACGCGCCAAGAGCGAACGATTCTATTTGAGCTGCGAGGTACTCTTTGCCTGGTCCTCGTGGGCCTCGTCCTCTTCCATCATAAACTCGTTTCGCCCGGCCTCTGGCTGCTCATAACTGCTTTTCTGCTATCGAATCTCGCCGTCTTTTTCAGCCCCGCGAGGTGGTACCGGAACCTCGCCATCCATTTTGGGATGTTCTTCTTGGACTTAGCGGTTCTGACTCTGTTGCTTTTTGTAATCGGAGCTGCGGAAAGCGGGTCATTGCTGCTTCTCTACATTACCGTTGTGATGGCAACGTTGAGCGAAGACCTTCGCAAGTCGGTCCTGATAGCCGTGGTAATCTCCGCCCTTTATGTGTGGTTGCATATCCGACAGGGAGGAGGCCCCGTTTTTGTCGACCCAGAGATTCTGCTGTGCTTGCCTTTGTTTTTCATCACCTCAATCTCCTGCGGCTACCTGTCACAGGGCGCTCGGGCGCGCGAACGGGAAGTTCGTAGCCTGAAAAGCCGCCAAGAGGCCTTGGAAGTCAAGATTGAGCATACGTCTGAGGAATTGTACAAAAGCGAGATATTGCTAGCAGGGGAACGCGCGGCGACTGAGCGCTTTCGGAGCCTCGTGCAGGACCTGGATGCTATTGTTTGGGAGCGAGACGCAGCAAGTCTGGCTTTTTCATTCTTGAGCCCGCGAGCCGAGGAAATCCTCGGCTTTCCTTTGCGGCAATGGATTTCGGACCCTGACTTCTGGATAGCCCACCTCCACCCCGAGGACCGCGATCGGGCCGTCAGCTTTCTCCGCACAGATTTGGCGGCAGGAAAAGGCCATGAATTGGACTATAGAATGTTGGCCTCGGATGGTCGGACGCTATGGTTTCATGACATCGTCCGGGTAGTGGGGTTTCCGAGCGGGAGGGCACTGCGGCTCCGAGGGCTGATGATCGACGTTACTGAGCGCAGGAATTTGGAGGCCCAACTCCGGCAAGCCCAAAAGATGGAGGCAGTGGGGCGCTTGGCAGGAGGCGTCGCACATGACTTCAACAACCTTCTGACTGTCATAATCGGTCATAGCGAGCTCCTGGCCGAAAGTCTTGGTCGAGAAGAAAGCTTGCGCGAGCAGGCACACGAGATTCAGCGTGCAGGGGAGCGGGCAGCTTCCTTGACACGCCAGCTCCTAGCCTTCAGCCGCCAACAGGTTTTGGCGCCCCAGGTGGTGGACTTGAACACGGTAATCTTGGGTGTAGAAAAAATGCTAAAGCGGCTGATTGGCGAAGACATTGAGCTCGCGACGGTGCTCGACCCGAACTTGGGACGCACAAAGGCTGACCCAGGTCAAATTGAACAGATTATCTTGAATCTTGCGGTCAACTCCCGCGATGCGATGCCGCAAGGAGGGAGGCTTGTAATCAGGACCGCCGACGCGGATTTGACGGAGGCCGACAAGCTTAGGATGCACTACATTCTTCCAGGCCCTTACGCGGTGGTGGAGGTTGAGGACACCGGGTGCGGGATGGATCAAGGAACGCAGGCACACATCTTTGAACCGTTTTTCACTACCAAGGAAAAGGGCAAAGGGACAGGTCTGGGACTCTCAACTGTGTATGGGATCGTGAAACAGAGTGGGGGATATATTTGGGTTGAGAGCGAACCGGGAAGGGGTTCGACATTCAAAGTATACTTGCCACGAACCGAAGAGGTCGCCAAGCCGTCCGAGAACGGCCCCTCGGTCGTCACGGCACAAGGTTCAGAAACGATCCTTCTGGTTGAAGATGAAGATCCGGTCCGAACTCTCGTTCTGGGCGTTCTTCGATCAAGAGGCTATCAGATGCTTGAGGCTTCGCGAGGCGATGATGCCCTGAAAATTTGCCAGCGTTATCCTGGACCGATCAATTTGGTGATAACTGATGTGGTGATGCCTCACATGAACGGGCGTGAGCTGGCCAAGCGCCTTCGCGATTCTCACCCGGAAGCAAAGGTGCTTTATGTGTCGGGCTATACCGATGATGCCGTGGTTCAACATGGGATTTTGGAGGAGGGTGCCGCATACCTCCAGAAGCCCTTTACACCAGAGGGCATCGTCGGTAAAGTGCGCGAATTACTTCATGCGGGATCTGCTGTGTAAGGCTCACCAGGTACCTCCTTCGGCGCTGCTGGCTATGAGTGAGATGACGCGGACTGCAAGCAGGCCCAATGATTCATCAGCGCAGAGCGCCCTCAGGAGATCAGGGGCTAGGAAGACGGTGCGTTCATCGGGACCATCGGAAGACCCAATGAAGGCGTCACTTTATACACCATGAAACTTAGAATCATGGCCGTTGATGACGAACGCCCGGTCGTAAATCTCTTGAAGAGCATGTTGGAATCCTTAGCGTGCGAAGTTCGGGCGGTCACGGACAGTCGTGTCGCCGCTGAACAACTTAACGAGGAAAAGGTGGACGGTTTAATTGTGGATGTCCGAATGCCTTACATGGATGGATTTGAGTTAACTAAGCATGCGCGCGGTACGAAGCTCAACCGCTTGGTTCCTATTGCGATGTTCACAGGGCTGGATGACGCTGAAACTATGCGCAAAGGCTTCAGTTTGGGTGTCAGCTTCTTTCTCGGTAAGCCCTTTACGCGGGATCGCGTTCACAAGCTGTTCAAGGCAACCAGGGGAGCCATGCTCAAGGAGAAGCTCCGCTATCTCCGGCTGCCATATCAGACGCGCGTCGAGTGTACCTGGGGACTCAACGATCTCTCGAAGCTCCAAACCACAAGCGTGGACATTAGTGAGGAGGGAATGTCCGTGAGTCCGGCTGGACACCTGACGGTAGGTCAAGAACTAGCCATGTCCTTTGCTCTTCCTACCGCCCGACACAACATGAATTTGAGTGCGCGGGTAGTTCGAGAAGTCCCCCCTGAGGGGATTGGACTGATGTTCCTCAAGCCTTCGGACCGCGATCGAACCGTCATCCAGGAGTACATCATCGCACGATCCCAGGATTGACCTTACCCACTTGGTTTTAGATTCGAAGTGAAATAAGCGATGACATGAAGCCACGTCTGGGACGAAGATGTTCATGCCTGAGGCGCCCGCTTGACCTGGCAATCTCCGAGAATCGGAAAGAGGCCATTCGTGCCAGGATCTCGGAGTCTAAACGGACTATTCTGTCTAGCGATGGTCGAGAACTTCACGGACCTTAAGCGCCACGGACTCCGGCGAAAAGGGCTTTTGAAGGAAAGCCACGCCAGATTCCAAAACACCATGCTGGACGATGGCATCACCGGTGTAGCCGGACATGTAGATGACTTTGGTTTGCGGGTGCCGCGACGTAATATGCTCTGCCAGCTCGCGCCCGCTCATCTTGGGCATCACCACGTCGGTTAAAAGAAGGTGTATGGGGCCGGGATGATTTTCCGCGAGGGCCAAAGCCTCCGGTGCACCTTTCGGAGCAAAGACGGTGTATCCGCGGCGAACCAGCACGCTTTCAACCAGCGCGCGGAGCGCCTCCTCGTCCTCGACGAGCAGTATTGTCTCCGTCCCCCGAGCTGTCCGGGATAGGCTGGGCGAGACTTTGACGGAATCTTCGCATTCCATACATCGCGGGAAGTAAACTTTAACTACGGTGCCGATGTTGAGCTCCGAGTACACGAAGATGTTTCCGTCGCTCTGTTTGACAATGCCGTAAACCATTGCCAGCCCTAAACCCGTCCCTTTGCCCATCTCTTTCGTGGTAAAGAATGGCTCGAAAATTCGCTTTTGAGTTTCTGTATCCATGCCTGTCCCGGTATCACTGACCGCCAGCATTACATATGGGCCGGGCTTCACCCCGGCATGGTCCCGCGCATACGCTTCGCCCAACTCGATATTGCCTGTTTCAATGGTCAATTTTCCGCCTTTGGGCATCGCATCGCGCGAGTTGATCGCAAGGTTCATTATGACCTGTTCGATTTGCCCCGGGTCGGCCTTCACCTTGCCCAGATCAGGCTTTAAGACGCAGACCAGTTCAATATCTTCGCCGATTAGCCGGCGGAGCATTTTTTCCGCATTGGCCACCAAGCTGTTGATGTCCACTAAGCTCGGGGCGAGGACTTGCTGGCGGCTGAACGCCAGCAACTGGCGGGTCAGCGAAGCCGCACGGTCGCTGGCTTTCAGGACCTCGGCCATGTAACCCGCTTCCGGAGCGTTAGAAGGGAGGTAATCGCGCACCAAGCTGCCATATCCGCTGATGATGGTCAAGAGATTATTGAAGTCATGCGCCACGCCACCCGCCAGCCGCCCTACTGCTTCGATCTTCTGCGATTGGCGGAGCTGTTCTTCAAGTTTCTTGCGCTCGGTCACGTCATCAACGGAGAGCAGCCGCGTAGTCCCCTTGCCAAACGGCAGACTGTGGGAAGCGAATTCGACATGCGCAATACCTCCGTCCTTTTTGCGGAGACTTCCCGTTCCACCCGTCTCCAGCGTGCGCCTCAAGGCCGTCATGTCTCCAGGGGTGCCCTTGTTTTCGGCCTGTGGCATCAAGTCGATGATCTTCATCCTGAGAGTCTCCCCGCGGGAATAACCGAAATGGTCCACCGCGGTGTCGTTCACGGCAAGGAAGACCAGAGTTTCCGGATCATATATCCACATGGAGTGGGGATTGGCCTCGAACAATAATCGATAACGCTCCTCGGAGCTGCGCAGGGCCTCCTCCGCCCGCTTATGCTCTTCACGGAGGGCCTTCTCCTCCAAGGCCCGCTTAATAGCGACCGAGAGGCGCGCCATTCGGTCCTTGAGCACGACATCCGTGGCGCCCTTCTTAATACACTCCACGGCCTTTTCGTCGCCCATCGAGCCCGTGAGGAGGATGAAAGGCGTGGATTTCGACTGTTGTTGGAGGGTCGCCAAAGCTTCCTCGCCGGTCCAGCCGGGCAATCCGTAGTCGCTCAAGACAATGTCGTACGTGTTCGAACTTAACTTCGCAATGAAATCCTCCGGCGTACTGACCCCATCAATGTTAATCTTGAACCCCGACTTCCTTAATTCCAGCACGGCAAGCTCAGCATCCGCGGGGCTGTCCTCGACGAGGAGTACACGCAGAGTTCGCGAAGCATCCGCGCCTTTCTTTTGTACAGATTCGCTCATGCTGACCGCTCCATTCAATTCGAAGCAAAAGCTTTCGTCGGGGGCGGTTGATTCACCACCAACCAATAGAGACCCAGCTGCTTGACGGTTTCGCGGAATTGACCAAAATCCACCGGCTTTTGGATGTAGCTGTTTACTCCCAATCTGTAACTTTCAACCATATCCCGCTCCTCCTTGGAAGATGTCAGAATGACGACCGGGATGGCGCGCGTCTGGGGATGGTTTTTGATCTCCCGCAGCACTTGCAGGCCATCGAGCTTCGGCAGCTTTAAGTCCAAAAGGATCAGCCGTGGCTGATCGTTCATATTGCGATCGGCGAATCGGCCCCGGCAAAATACGAAATCTAGCGCCTCCTCTCCGTCGGTCGCCAGATCGATTTGATTGCCGACTTTTTCCTTGCGGAGCGCATGCAAGCTGAGTTCTGCATCCGCGGGGTTGTCCTCTACGAGCAGAATTCTCATCTGGTTATCCATCATTTCCTCCCTTGCGCAGTCGTGATCGTTCGATTCATGTCCTCCACTTTTTCCGAAGTGGATAAAGTAAAGTAAAACGTCGCGCCTTTATCGAGTTCGGCCTCAGCCCAAATACGGCCACCGTGCTTGTGGATGATCCGCTGAACGGTGGCCAGGCCAACACCCGTGCCTTCAAAATCCTCAGCGCGGTGAAGGCGCTGAAATACGCCAAAAAGTTTATCAGCATATTTCATGCTGAATCCCACTCCGTTGTCGCGGATGAAAATCACCATATTGCCATTTTGTTTGGTCTGCCCCACTTCTATTACTGCCGGTTTTCGGGGACGAGTATATTTGCAGGCATTGGCAAGAAGGTTTGAGAACACCTGTTTCATCAGCGAAGGATCACATTCTACGAACGGTAATTGTTCAATCTTCCACTCTATCTCACGCTGAGCAGTTTCATTTTGCAGATCCGCCAATACTTCCTTCAGGATGGAGTCCAAGCCCGTCACCTGCCGGGCGAGCTCCCGGCGGCCGATCCTGGCCAGGTTCAGCAGGTCGTCGATAAGTTGCGCCATATTCGTGGTTCCCGCCTGAATACGATCCAGGTAGTGGCGGGAGGCTGCATCCAGTTGTGGACCCAGGTCCTCAACCAGAGCCTGGGAGAAACCGTTGATATGCCGCAAGGGGGCGCGCAGGTCATGAGACACGGAATAAGTAAAGGCCTCGAGCTCACGGTTGGCCAATTCCAGTTCGGCGGTGCGTTCCCGGACGCGGCGCTCCAGCTCGTCGCGCGACTTTTGCAGGGCCTCGTCCCGCTGCTGGATCTGCGTCAGCATCTCATTGAAGACTTCAATGAGGGCAGCGATTTCATCCTGGCTGGCGGAAGGAGCGGCACGAATTGAGTAGTTTTGGTCGCGGGAAACGACCCGGGCGGTCTCGGAGAGAGCCATGATCGGTTTGACCACACGCTTCCCGGCAACGTGAGAAGCCAAAAACGCCGCAAGCAAAGAAACCAGCAACACTGCCACGGTGATCTCAAGGTATCGTGTCCGCCGGAGATACAATTGTTGAAGGTCAGACTGGAGGTAAACAAGTGCTGTTGGCTTGCCCTGGAACATGACAGTACGAACCAGCCCCAACTGGTCGTTAGTAAACTCCGACACCTCATCCTCACCTTGAGGGATAGTGGGCAGCTTCGGGCATGTGCTTTGCTCGTTTCGCCAATATCCCGCGAAAGGTTGGCCATCCGGAGTGTACACGCATGCGGCGACGATATGAGGATCGGACTTCAGCGCGGAAAGAGTTCTATCTGCCGATTTCGGGTCATTGAATACTAAGGCGGAGACGCTATTCAAACCGACAATCTGGGCCCGAATGGAGAGGCTTTCTACCATGGATTGATGATAGAGAATCCCCTCATAGGCGATGAACGCGGCACAGGCTACGAGCAATGCCGCACTGCTCGCCAACAGGTTCATCCACGTCAGCTTCGTGGCAATCGAAGACTGTCGAACCGTGGCCATAGCTGACTAATCTCCAACCCGAGGCCCTTGCCGGACGTTGGCCGCAACTTTTAGTAATTCAGAGCTGAGGGTCAATCCTACCCCGCGTGCAGCGGCGAGATTGATCTCAAACCTCACCCGCTGATCCGATATGACAAACTCCACCATGCCCCCGCTATCAACAAATTTGGGCATATCGCTGACGGTCAGGATGCTTGACTTCGCCAAGATGGCCAGAATTTCTTTGAGCTGCCTGCCCTCCGACGGACTGATAAAGACCACGCGGCACCCACCCGCCTCATCAGCTTTGGCGATTCGGACAGGTACGACGTTTTTCCCATCTATTTGTTCGCCAGAAACAGTGGCATCGAGAGCCTGGCCGAAAGGATCCTGGCCCAAGACGCAAATTGCAAAATCCCTGGCTTGGGCGGGAGCGCCATTCTGGGGCCACTCGATGAAGCGGCCAAAGTTGTAGAGGTAGGCTGCCTTGACTTCGTATTCCGAATGACGGGCGGCATTCGGAAAAAGGAGAGGGAGACCCGTCAAAAAGCAGGCTGCGACGACTGCCATGCCCCAAAGCAAATTCGGCTTTCCCATTCGCCTCATTATGATTTCAGATTTTCCTTTCACCAAATCCAAATTACCATGGAAGCCACGAGGCGACCCGCACCTTCTTCACTGGGCGCTGCGCCACGTCACTTGTGCGAAGACGGCGCGCTTGATGTCGACCAAATATCCGGCCCCGTTGGGAAATTCCAGGTGATGGGGTTGAAGTAGATTGTTGCCGTCGATGGAAAACTCCAAATGCCTTGTAGCATGCCAGCCCAGGCGTGCGTCCGCGGTATTGTAACTGCCGATTGCCTCCGCCACCAGGCTGCTGACGTAGCGGTAGTCCTGATCGAACTCAAATCCTCCCGGCAGATTCAGCATGGAGCCGAGCATCACCTGGTGGTGCGGGCTTTCGCCCTGGTCCGTCGCCAGGTTTGCCAGTTGCAGCGAGTTGGGATCCGGCGTCTTGCTGGTGAGGTTAAGATGCAAGAAGGAA
>JASHTZ010000752.1 GCA_030040295.1 Terriglobia bacterium
GCGCGAGCAAATCTGTATTGATAAAAGATGAGTCGAGCGCGGCGAGGGCCGCGGCGGCGCCCAAGGCGAACCGCCGAGGCGTCAAATTCTGCTGGATCGCCAGGCGCATGGCCCCCACCAGGCGGTCGTCCCACCCCAGCTTTCGCTGGGGGTCGCGGCCCACACGCGCCACGCTGTCGTTCAAATACGAATTGGTCATGCGGTCCATCAAATCGTCCACGTACTCGGCAAAACCCTCGGACGTGAACAGGCGATCCTTGCCCGCATGCTTGCAAATCAGTGCCGCGCCCGATTCCTCCAGGAACGCGGCGCGAACGAAACCGAGCAGGTCGGGAGACTGGCGCAAATCGGAGATGGTCGCAAGCCCACGCAACGCGCCGAGATAAGCCGCCAGAGCGTGCGCGGCGTTGTGGCCGTAGAGCTTGGCTTCTTCAAAAGGCAGCAAGTCCGGTTTCTCGACGAAGGCGGTGATGCCGCGCTCAAAAGGCGCTTCGCCCGCGGGAAATTTCACCTGGGATATCAGAATGCGGTTGAACGATTCCACCAGGAAGGCTCGCGCCCTTGCGGGCGTAATCGGCGCCAACTTGCGGGAGTTGATTTCCGCGGGGTCGGTGATGAGTCCGCTCATCTTGCCGATGACGGTGTTGAGGAAGCAGATGTGCCGGCGCGCGGCAGCGCGTTCCGCAGCGGGGATTTCGTAGAACACCGCCTCTTCCAATATTTCCGCCGCGTGATTATGGTTCTCGGCAGCGTAAACCACGGCACGCGGACCGCCCGCCGCCGCTTTCTTACGCAGACCCTCGGCCAGGATGCGATGAATGCTTCCCAGCCCCGCCCCAACGTAGTAATTGACGCTGGGCACGGCCGTGGAAATCTCCTGCGCTTCGGCTACCGCATCCACCAGGCGCGCGGCGTCCGCGGGCACCGCGGGGTTTTCAATCTCCACCTCAAAGATGCGTGCGGTTTCCACGCGATCGGAGTGGGCAATGTTGAGAGAATACCCACCGTTATTCCGCCGTAGCGCTTCCACCACGTCCGCGGCCACTTCGGCCACCACCAGGCGCGGAAATCCGCCGGAGCGAAAGGCCTCATAAAAGAACAGGCCCGCCTGAATGGCGCCGAAGCCGAAGCCGACGAAGGTGCGTTGACCGCCTAGCGGCACAGTTTGGTCCTTAACTAAAGAAGGGGCTAGTGGTTAGCAACTTCCGGCCTTGGCGGCTATTTGCCAACCGCTAGCCACTAACGACTAAACGCCGCCTTTCAAGTATTCCTGCTCATCCTGCGCACTCCAGGATTTTACGATGCGGATTTCGCTCGTGCGCCTGTGGGGATAAACCACAGCCTTCCCATCGATCGCCTGAGCTTTGATTCGCGAGAGAAATTCCGGAACGTGATCCAGGTCGCCAATTTGCGCAATGTGTCCACTGGCATCGATTTCCCGGGCCGCCATCAATTCCAGCGTGCGCGCAATGTCCCAGGGCGATCCGCCGCTCGAGCCCGTGATGTTGATTTCCTTGTAGTGGACGATCCCGGTATCAAAATCCACCGCGTCTTCGCCTTTCTTAAGCCCGCCAAACAGATTCAGAACTCCGCCGCGCCCGATCAGGAGCTGGGCATCGGCAATTGCCTTGCGCGAGCCGACGGCCACGACCACGTCATCGGCGCCGGCGAAGTTGGTCATCTCGCTCACCGTACCCGGAAGGCTTTTTTCGGCGGGATTGAGCGTGCGCAGCAGGATTCCGTCAGTGACGGCGCGCGGGCCGAAGAGCGTTCGCACCAGCTCCAGGCGCGATTCCACCAGGTCCGCCACCACGATGGCCCGCGGGCGATAGCTCATGGCCAGCGCCACGTGCATCCGCCCCATGGCGCCCGCGCCCAGAACCACCGTGACGCCTCCCCGCTTCAAGCCCTTGGTCACCCCGCGCGGCTTCAACGTGTCGGGCTGTGTCAGGTGAACGTGATGGTCCTGCGCGGAGATGACGCAGGAAAAGGGCTCGCTCAAGGCGGCATGGGCGAAAGGCAGGCTGGAATCGGGAAGCGGCAACAGGCATCCCGCCGACAGAATTTCTTCGCTAATCAGAATGTATTCCGCCAGATGGCCGTCCAGCGTGTATCCCACCGCAACTTTGCTGACGCCCTTGGCTTCTTCCTTGTAGCGCTCGCGATGGTTGATCGGTCCGATGTCCACGGCCGGCTGGATGACGTAGCGCTCGCCCGGGTGATATCGCGAACGCAATTCAGCGCCTACTTCCACCAGCGTCACTGAGCCCTCGTCCCCCAGAACTACGGGAAACCGCGAGATGTCCCACCCGGAGAGCAGCGAGTGCGCCGAGCCCTGCTCGATCAGCTTGATGAGTGAGGTGCAGATGCCCGCCGCGTCCACGCGCGCCAGCATTTGCCTCGGCCCCGGGCGAGGCGTTATGACTTTACGCACCTTCAGGTGGGCGAATCCGTCGCCGTCTAAAACCACCGCGCGCATTTCCGCAGGAATTGCCGGTAGAGCTTTCTGACCCGAATTTTTCAGAACGGTATCGATTCCCATACTCGGTGTGGCACCAGCCCTTTCGCCTCTGGCGCTGAATCCTCCGGTTGTGCGACTTGCTTGGGACAGCCGGAATCCCGTACTCCATGACCCCGAACAAAGCCGCACAATTAATTTCGCTGAATTGGTGGAGTGGGTCAACGGGAATTCAGGGGAGGGCCTCCTTCCTAGCCCAACGCTACCGCCAAGCTGTAAGTTGACAAAATTTCGGGTGTGACATTGACAAAATTTAAAAGTGATGTCACACAGTTGACAAAATTAAAAAGCGAAGTTTCATGGTGAGACACGCATGCGCCCGCCCGGATGGGCGTTCGCTTGGAGGAAAGTTTACTACCTAACTACCCTCGCGGAGCGTTTCCATTTTTGACCGCAGGCACTTTCGGCAGATCATATTCTCAATGGCCTACCGGCGTGCCGCGCTGCGAGTAGGTCGCGGTCACTCCAATTCCACGGTCAACCGCCCCATTCACAAGCTCGGCAACCCACTGATGAAGGTCTGTCGAGCCGTGGACTACAATCACACCCGATCCAGGCGAGCTATAGCGCCCACTTGCCGCACCAGCGGCCAAAGTCTGTGGCGGCGGCTGTCCCGGACCCTCCATATCACGGTAAGCGCGCCCGGAGGAATATCCGTGTCCGCCCGATCCGCCTGATCCACCCGCGCCGCCGTGATGGTGCGCGCTCGTTCCCGCAATCTTGGCGTATGCTGCTGCGGCTTCAAAGTGCAGCCCCGCAGCCACATATGCGGCAGGATTCGGCGGCCACGCGCCTAGGGCAAGACACTTTATACCCTCGGCAATCTCGAAAGGCACTTCCACGGCGGCCTGCGCACGACGCCCGGCGATTAGCCCAGCCACACTCCCCGCCAACTGCTGACTGCTTGCCAAGAGATGCTTTGAAACTTCCTCAACTTCATGCTTCGCGGCCTCCGTCATTTCCTGCGAAATTTCGATGCTCATCCGTCGCACAGCATTTAGATGGACCGTGCTTTCCGCAACCTCCTGGTTTCCACGAGTAAGTGGCAGCGCCATCTCTCCGACCTTCATCATGGCCTGAAGCTGCGCGTTGAGTTGGTCCGCCATCTCCTTTTCGATTTGTGCATCACGGGGATCAGGCTTAAAGGGGTTGAAATCGGCGTGGTAGAACTCGAATTTCGCCGCGCTCGCTTTGTCGATAGCGACCTGAAGGTTCATGAAACCCTCGGCCTGAAGATCAAGGTCGTGGATGAGAATCTCACGCAGAGCATTCGCATCCTGCTCGGCTTTCTCATTCTCCTTGTGCAGTTTGTCGAGGTTCCTCTTTACCGCATCACACGCGGCCTTCGATTCGCTTTTGACCAACTCCGCGTAACGCTTGTGCTGCTCGGATTGCAGCGCGGCCATGGCATTCAGCTTGGACTGAACATCTGAGATATTCGTCAATCCTTCAGCGACGGCCTGACTCACAACCTTCATGGTTTCGGCGCTGGGGCGTTGCATGGCGTTCTCAGCTTTTTGGAGGTCAAGGAAAGCCCCGTAATATTTGGTGAGCTTGGCCGTCTGCGCGTCAACTTCCTCCATGGGAAGCACGCCCTCGGCCGTGGTTTTGAAGTCACTGAAAATCGTGGCCATCTGGTCATGCGCGTGCTTCGCTGCTTCCTCTGCGGCTTTGCCGATATCCGTCACTGCCGCACTTACGCCGCCTTGCAGGTCTTTAACGACATCGAAAGCCTCTTTCCCCCATTCCGCAACCTTTTCGATTGCAAACGCGCCGAGCAACGCGCCGCCCAGCTCGCCAATGCTCGGCAACATCTCCGCCACAGCGCCCACCACCGCGCGCGGCAGATGGATGCCCATTTCCTCAGTGAGCAAATGAACGGAGTTGTGCGCGTTCAGGATTCCTTCGTCGAAATCCTTGGTGTGCTTGCCCGCATTTTGGAGAGAAACGCCGGTGGATTTTTCAAACTGCGCGAGAGCTTCCTGCGCGTGGGAAGGGTCGGCGGAGATTTTAAACAGTAGTCCGAGTACGGAATTTGCGCCCACTAAGTTATCCCTTTGTCGAGCCAATATCAGATCATTTGACGGGCTGTGTCA
>JASHTZ010000753.1 GCA_030040295.1 Terriglobia bacterium
AAGTTGGCCTTCCACCTTCCATCCGGGAAAAACTCAGCATTTACCTTCGCGGCGTCGAATCCCGACATGGGGCCGCAATCAAGTCCCAGGGAGCGGGCGGCAAGGATGAAGTACGCGCCTTGCAGGGAACTGTTGCGAAATGCGGTTTCGTCGATCAACACCTGGTTCCCGGCAAATATGCTGCGCATATCTCTGTGCGGGAACAGTTTGGGAAGGCGATCGTAAAACTGCGTATCCATGGCGATGATCGTATTCACGGGAGCAGACATGGTTTTATCGACATTTAACGGGGCAAGAGCCGGGCGCAGGCGCTCTTTGGTTTGTGGAGTAGTGACAAAAACGAAGCGCGCGGGTGAGGAGTTGGCGCTGGTAGGTCCGAGACGCGCCAGGTCATAAACCTTGCGCAGCAATTCGACGGGCACTGGTTCAGGTGTCCAGGCCTTGAACGTTCTGGCTTCACGAAACACCTGGTCAATAGCACTGTCTGGAATGACTGTGCCGCGGGATCTGGCGGTTGACGATCCTGTAGAAGTTTGCATCATGCAGTCTCCTTTCCTTGCGTTTCTGCATTAAGTTCCACCCTATGGGATGAAGCTTGAGGGGCAAAAGACTCAATCGGACCTTAACACAGCGCTGATCTCCTGGGAGAGGGTGGCTTCCGCCGCGAAGTTGAAGGTGCCACGCTCCCGCATCTCACGCGCGGCACGCAGAAATGCGCCGAGAGCGGTGCGATAGAGAGCGCTCCCTACGCTGACGCGCTTGACGCCCATCGCGGAGAGGTCAGCGAGGCTCAATTTTATGCCCTGGAGGCCCATTAAGACGTTCACCGGGCGGTCGACGGACTTCACCACAGCGGCGATGTCATCTCTCGTGGCGAGACCCGGCGCGTAGAGGACGTTGGCGCCGGCTTGCTGATACTCCTGCAAGCGCTCAATGGTATCCCGCAGGTTCGGCCGGCCGTGCAGGAAATTCTCGCAGCGCGCGGTGAGCGTGAACGTAAAGGGGAGAGCGCGCGCCGCCGCCGAAGCCGCGCGGATTCGCTCCACGGCAAGCGTCTTTTCGTAAATAGGATTCTCCGGGCGGCCTGTGGAATCTTCAATCGAGCCGCCTACCAGTCCGGCCGCCGCAGCCAAGCGGATGGTTTCCGCGGCAACTTCCGGCTCATCTCCAAAACCATTTTCAAGATCTGCGCTGACGGGCAGGTGAGTGGCGGCGGCGATGGCCGCGCACGATGCCAGGCTCATCTCACGCCCCAGTTTGTTGTCGCAAACTCCGGCGGCAAAGGCGCTGCCCATGCTGGTGGTCGCCAGCGCTTCGAAACCCAGGTGAGCCAGCAGTCGCGCCGCGCCGGCGTCCCACGGATTGGGGATGATGAATGCGCCGGGCCGTTCGTGAAGCGCGCGAAACGCCCGGCCTTTCTCGGCTTGCGATACAGTTTGGCCGCGAGTGGATGCCATGGGCTTGTCTCCTCATTTCCAGCATAGCCCGAAAATGGGAGTTTGGGGAAAGGGGCACGACGGCAAGCAATTGTACAGATCGAAATTCAAACGTAGGGGCACCCCTTGCCCTGTGGCCCAAAGCCTTCTGGCGACAGGTCGCAGGCGCCCTCCCGGCATTGCCGAGACGAAAAGCAGGGACAAGCCCAACACCTACGAGATTGGTTGTAGCGGCGCTCTATGAGCGTCGAATTCTACGGGCTTGTCCATCATCTGACGGAGCAAGCCCCTGCGACGGTCAATAGACCGCCGCTACAGAATTCAACTTCAGCCGGACTGCTCTTAATCAAGTCCCAAAACGATGACTGCCGGAGGCGGCACCTCCTCAACCCGCTTGTACGTGCGAAACAGGATCTTGTTCGCGGCTCAGGAAGATCATTCGCAGCGCGGGCACTGCGAGGAGAAGCATGAATGGGCCAAGGAGCATCCCGCCCACGATCACCGTGGCCAGTGGACGCTGCACCTGGCTGCCGATCCCGGTGGAAATGGCTGCGGGAAACAGGCCGATGCAGGCCGAAAGCGCTGTCATCAGCAAGGGCCGCATGCGCGTACTGGCGGCACGGTACATGGCCTCGAGCGGTGCAAATCCCTTTATCCTTTCATGGTTGTAAAAGGTAATCATCAGGATGCCGTCCATCACTGAAACACCGAAGAGTGAAACAAAACCGATGGCGGCAGAGATGCTGAAGTGCAGCCCGGAGAGGTAGAGTGCCCAGATGCCGCCGACAATCGCATCTGGGATTCCCGCCAGCGCCAGAATGCAGTCGTGGACGTTGTTGAACAATCCATAAAGCGCGCCGGCAATCAGCACCATGCTGATGGGGACGATGACCCAGAGACGTTTCTTGGCCTCCTGGAGGTCCCCAAACTCGCCGGCCCAGACCAAGTGGTAGCCGGAGGGAAGCATCACATGCTCGGCAATTCGCTTCTGCGCCTCTTCCACCGTGCTGCCCAGGTCGCGCCCGCGCACGCTGAACTTAACGGGGATAAAGCGCTGCATGCTCTCGTGATAAATCCAAGCCGCGCCAGTGTCTAGAGTGATGTCCGCCAGTTCGCTCAAGGGGATATAAGCATTGACGCCGGAAGGAGTCTGGTAACCCACCTTGATGGCTCGAATCTTTTCGATGCTATCCCGGTACTCCGGCGTGTAGCGCACCACCAGGTCGAATTGCCGGTCGCCCTCCAGGACTTCGGTCGCCACGGCTCCGCCCATGGCGGCCTGCACCACCGTGTTCACATCGCCGGAATTCAGGCCATAGCGCGCGGCTTTATCGCGGTCCACTGTAATGTTGAGGTTGGGCTGACCCAGAACGGGGAAGATGCCAAGGTCAGTCACCCCCCGAACCTTGCTCATTTCGTCGCGGATCTGTTCGGCAATATGCGTGATGGTCACCAGATTGGGACCCACAACCTTCACCGAATTAACGCCTTTCACCCCTGAAATGCCCTCTTCAATGTTGTCCTCAATGTACTGCGAAAAGTTGAAGATCACTCCTGGGAGTTCATTGTTGAACTCTTCCTGAATTTCGTTTGTAAGCCTGTCCTTAGTCAAGCCCTTGGGCCACTCGTCAAAAGGCTTGAGCGGCGCAAACAGCTCGACATTGGAAAAGGGCGAGGCATCGCTGCCATCATCTGGTCGGCCATGCTGGGAAACGACGGTGATCACCTCGGGGTGGCGCAGCAGAATCTCGCGCATCTTCCGCGTCGCTGCCTCACCATCCTGGAGAGAAAGCGTGATGGGCATAGAAGCCCGAATCCAG
>JASHTZ010000754.1 GCA_030040295.1 Terriglobia bacterium
CGGAGGCCCGTGCGACGAAACCCGCGCGTCACGCAAAGGTCGTGAGAAAGAGTTGCAGGGCGTAGCGCAGTTTGACGTAGCGGCGGCTTTACGCCGCGATTCCGCCTGAGCGGGACGCCACTGCGATTACAGGCTGTGCCACAACCGAAGACGCTCGAATGGCTTGCAGAATAAGAACGGTCCTCACGACGATACCTTGTAGCGAAGGGGTCGTGAGGACCGTAATCGACAACCTTGTCGGCTGACGACCGCTCGCATTATACCGGAGCAGCCTCAAGGAATTCAGGAGAAAAAACGTATGGCTGAAATCCGGTCTGGAATGAGCCGTTTATCTCGTTTTACCGCACGTTCTACCATAAAAATCCAATCCCACAAATTGCCAACCGGGGTCTTCACGTCGGTTCTTGGAATGATAATCCTCTTCTCGTGGTTTGGAGTTTCCCTCTGGGCCAGCGTGGGAGGGAGCATTTCAGGAACCATCACGGACATGAGCGGCGGGGTCATCCCCAAAGCAACCATCAAAGCCACCGACATCGATACCGGCATTCAGCACACTACGGCGAGCGATGCTAAAGGTTTCTATTCATTCCCAAGTCTTCAGGTAGGGTGTTATCGGCTGGAAGTTGATAGTCCGGGTCTTCAGCCTTTCCGACGCACGGGAATCAAAGTGGATGCTGACAGCGCCTTGAGGGTGGATGCCGTGCTGTTGGTGGGAGGAAGGATCGACACCGTCACGGTCGTGGAGAACCAACTCCACGTTGAAACAACAAGTACGCAGGCGGGGGAGGTCATTAGTGGCTCGCAGATGACCTCTGTTCCATTGAATGGGCGGAGTTTCACTGACTTGCTTGCCCTCCAGCCCGGCGTCGTCCCTGTTACTTCGATCACCTCCGAGACGGTCCAGGATGTCGGCGCCAGTGTGCTTTCTCCTTCCGGAGACCTCAATCCGGGCACGATATCCATAAACGGCCAGCGAGAGTTTGCAAACAGTTTTCTTGTGAACGGCAGCGATGTGGAAGAGGACGTCAACATGGGAGCGGCGATCGTCCCCAATCTTGACTCCATTGCCGAGTTCCGAATCCTGACTAATAATTTCGACGCCGAGTACGGCGAGTTCAGCGGCGGCCAGGTGAATGTTGTGACGAAATCGGGAAGCAACACCTTTCATGGTGACGGTTTCGAATTCCTGCGGAACACGGATCTCGACGCGCGGAACTTCTTTTCTCCCACCCGCGGCGCTTTTAATCAGAACCAGTTCGGAGGAACGTTCGGCGGTCCCATCCGGAAGAACAGGATCTTCTTTTTCGGTGATTACCAGGGAACACGGTCGACCCAGGGGATCGATTCGGGGCAGATCCCTGTGCCCTCGCTCGCGGACCGCACCGGCAATCTCTCCGACCTGGCCAGTTCCTTCACCACCACGGATGCCAGTGGAAACACCGTGCCCACGACGGTGAGTGGACCCTATTGGGCCAGCCTCCTTTCGCAGGAATTGGGTTATCCCGTCACGGCAGGCGAACCTTACTATACGGCTGGGTGCACAGCGGCAACCTGTGTACTACCCGGGGCCACGATCCCCCAAAGTGCCTGGTCCGGGCCGGCAACGAACTTATTGCAATACATTCCGGCGCCGAATAACACGAATGGCACGTTTTCGACCTCCGCCTACAGCCAGACCTTGCTGGATGATAAAGGCGGATACCGGGCCGACTCGAACACCCGATGGGGTTTGTTGACCGCTTATTATTTCCTCGACAACTGGTCAGAGAACAATCCATACCCGATTGCGCAAGGCGGCGCGAACGTTCCCGGCTTCAACGCACTGTACACGGGACGGGCACAGTTGCTTGATCTCGGCGACACGAAAACCTTGAGCGCGTCGGCACTCAATGAATTCCACTTTAGCTACATGCGCGACGCCAACGACCTGGGCGAGCCTGTTGGAGGAGTGGGTGTGAGCCTCGCCTCGCAGGGCTTCGAAGTTGGCCAGGGAACCCCCGGAATCGTCCCGCTCTCACCCAAGACGGAAGGAGTGGAAAGCGTCGGGTTCAACAGTTTTACGGTAGGGACCAATACGAACGAACTGAACCAAATCGGAAACACCTTCCAGTGGCTTGACAATTTTTCGAAAGTGATCGGTACCCACACCATCAAAGCGGGGGGGGAGTTTCATTACGATCAAGTTAATGTGAATGCCATTGCCCAGTTCAACGGCAGCTTTCTTTTCTTTGGAACGGAAACGGGCTCTGACTTCGCCGATTTCCTGTTGGGCATTCCCAGCCAGTACAACCAGAGCCAGTTGCAGGCCTTTTATGGCCGCAACAACTACGCGGGTCTTTATGGGCAAGATAGCTGGCGGGTGAAGCGAAGTCTTACCCTCAACTACGGCGTGCGTTGGGACCGGATCGAGCCTTGGTACGAGAAATACAACCAGATCGCGACGTTCAAACCGGGCATCGCATCAGTCGTTTTTCCTGGCGCTCCCGCCGGGATTCTTTACCCCACCGATCCGGGAGTGCCTCGCACGCTGGCGCCGCCCGGCGATCATGATTTCGCTCCGCGCATCGGACTGGCATACGCGCCCAACGCCTCGGGAGACGGCATCCTCGGCAAACTCGTGGGCGGCCCGGGGAAGACCAGCGTGCGGGCCAGTTATGGGATGTTTTACACGGCGATAGAAGCCCTCACCATCGGTGTGATGAGCGCCAACGCTCCGTATGGCACAACGTACACCAGCCCTGCGCCGCCGCTTTTCGCCACACCCTTTGTGAGCGCAGCAAGCGGCCAGAACCTTGGCCAATATTTTCCCGTCACCCTCGCGCCGCTCGATACCAGCGCCAGCCATCCCGATCCCAACATCAACTGGGCGCAGTTTGAGCCCGTTACCGGGCTTCCGAACTACCCCACGACCAATCACATTCCCTACACCGAAGAGTACATGTTTTCGCTGGAGCGAGGGGTGGGCAACCATACGGTACTGAGCCTGAATTACGTCGGAACCCAGGGGCATCGGCTTCTCGTCCTTGACGAGGCCAACCCTGGAGATCCCTCGCTGTGTCTGTTCCTGAGCGATCCTGCCAATCTTGCCTCCGGCCAAACTCCCTGCGGCCCTTTCGGCGAAGACAGCACTTACATCACTTCGACGGGCCAAGTCTATAACGGCACGCGAGGCCCGCTGGGTTCGAACTTTGG
Source organism: Terriglobia bacterium (assembly GCA_030040295.1). Taxonomy (GTDB): domain Bacteria; phylum Acidobacteriota; class Terriglobia; order UBA7540; family UBA7540; genus Bog-366. Next base: position 3,193 of record JASHTZ010000754.1, read on the forward strand.
CAGTAACGCCAACCAGGCGACGATGGGGACTTCTCATTACAACGCCTTTCAGATCACGCTTCGGCACGCTGGCAAACGCCTTAATCTGCTGGCCGGATATACCTTTAGCAAATCCGAGGATCAGTCCTCGAACGTCGGCGAAGAGGTCAATCCTTTCGATCCAGGACTGAGCCGCGGCTTATCCGCCTTTGATGTGCGGCAGAACTTTGTGGTGAGTTATAGCTACGAAATTCCCTTTGAACGCCTGTTCCGCACAGTAGACCGTTGGACGGAAGGTTGGGAGCTTTCCGGAATCACGCATTTCAGCACCGGTCTTCCGGTGACACTCGTCAACTACGGGGACAACTCTCTGATTGGAGCAGAACCGAACGGCATCAACAACTACGGTGTGGACGAACCGGATTATTCCGGTGGTCCACTCCATCTCAATCCAAATCCTCGTAACGGGCAATCCTATTTCAACACCGCCGTGTTCAGCGATAACGCGCTGGGCTCGCCGGGAACCGCCAGCCGGCGCTTCTTCTCCGGCCCTGGAATGAACAATTTTGACATGGCCCTGCTTAAGAATCTGCGCCTGACCGAATCGAAATCGCTCCAGATTCGGCTGGAAGGTTTCAACGTGTTCAATCACGCGCAGTTCTTCGGGCCCCAAGCTGTCGATGGAAACATTGATAGCGCGACTTTCGGCCAAGTTACTAGTGCCGCCGCCCCACGCCTCGTCCAAGTGGGCGTGAAATTCCTGTTTTGAGGAGGGACACCGCAGTGTGAATATCCGCTCAGCCGCAAACCGCCAAGGGAATTCCTTGAAGCGAAAACCTCTTCGGCGAGATCTCCGCCGTCCAGCTCACCTGCGTGTACCTCAACTTGCTGCGTTGCTGGGCGAATGTTTAGGTCAGCCCGAAGACCGATCCAAATTCCGCCATGGCGCTAGTCCGTCCACGCCAGCATCCCAATGATGACCAGATTGGCGACAGGCACGATGGTGAGAACCCCCCACCAACCGGGCTTCTTGCACGCCACGGCGATGTCCATCCAGACGATGATTAGAATCGCCAGGTTGACCAAAGGAATGAAGCAAAGGATGATCCACCAGATTGGCCTCTTGGCGATGTTGAGCATCAGGATCAAGTTGGCGATGGGAATCCAGGCCAGCCAGCCGTTCTCTGTGTTCGTTCTTTTGGCGATGGCCTGAAGCGTCAACGCCGCGTAGACATACAATGCGGCGAAGACCAAAAATCCTACGATCATCACGAAACCCAGGGCTGCGAGCCCCGCTGCGTTCGGTTCGTCAGCGAAGACGGGGACGGCGGGGAGAAGAATCAAGGTGGCAAGAATGGACGAGGGAACAAACATCCGTGCTGACCGATGCCGGGAAAGTGTCTTCATCGGATTTCTCCTTTGATGATTTTGTTTTTAAGGTCCGGCGGTTCGCGCCCGACCTGAGTTTTCCTGGGAAATGGTATCGACTACCAGACGAGGACAATGTACCTTGAATCCGTGCTCTCTGGCAAGTCCCGGAGTTGCCTCAGTGCTACCCATTGAGAGGAGCCGCCTCCGCCATGTATTTCATCAAGAAGATCGTTTCCCCTTTTTGCTTTCCCCTCGCTCTGTCCTTGGAAATCTTGTTTGCGGGTCTCATTCTGCTCTGGTTCACGCGCCGCCAGAAGGCAGGAAAGGTGCTTATAACCGTTGGTGCATTCTTTTTGCTGGCGCTCAGCAGCAACTCCCTTTCCAGCGCGCTGCTTCACCCTTTGGAACGCCGTTATCCCGCCCTCCAAGGCAGCACGTTTGCGGGAGCACCGGGGGCGAACATCACTTACATTGTGGTTTTGGGAGGTTCTGGCAATGAGGATCCAAACCTTCCCATCACCAGCCATATTTCCCCGGACTTGATGGTCCGCTTAATCGAGGGCATTCGCCTGTACAGAGAATTGCCGGGCAGCAAGCTCATACTCTCGGGCGGCAAGGAATCGGCCGGGGGCATGACGAGAATCGCACGGATGCTGGGTGTGCCGGCGGAAGACCTGATGCAGCTTTCCGACCCACGCGATACAGAAGAGGAAAGCAGGCAAATCGCCCCGATCGTCGGCTCACAACGCCTGATTCTTGTGACTTCAGCATCTCACATGCCGCGCGCCATGGGGTTTTTCCACAAAAGGGGTTTGCGGCCGATTCCCGCTCCCACTGATTACATGGCCCCTGAACAGCCCTGGGAGCCGGATGACCTCTTGCCAGATGCTTCCAGCCTGTACAAGTCGCAAGTGGCGTTCTACGAATATCTGGGGTTGACCTGGGAGACCTTGCGCGGTGGAATTTGAGGCAGAGCGGTTTACACCTATTGAGTGCAGTCGAGGACGGCCTTGCGCTCAAAAATTGTCCGCTGAGCCAACCTGCTTGCGGCTTTACACCTCTTATATGCATGTGGGATAATTGCTCAATCACTGCACGGGCGTGACGGAAGGGAAAAATGACACGACAAATCAGGAATTTGCTTGTTGCTCTGGGCACTTATGCCCTCTTGGGAGGAGTTTTATGGGCCGCACAGGCTTCGCCGCCGGCTGATTCGGGCCAAAAAGCTCCCGGTGCCAGTGCCCAGGCAGCGCCCGGTGCGTCAAACGCCACTCCTGACCATGCCAAGTCGTACTATCACTTCATGATGGCGCGCCGCTACACCGAATTGGCGGGCCTTTACAATCGCCCCGAGTACATCGATCGCGCCGTTTCCGAATACAAGCAAGCCATCGCGGCCGATCCCGACTCGCTTTTCCTCCGTACCCAACTAGCCGACCTCTATGGTCGCTCGGGCAACACGGATGAAGCCATTCAGGAAGCGGAAGGCGTCCTGAAGCAAGACCCCGATTATCCCGATGCCCATCGCGTGCTTGCCCAGACCTACTACCACATGCTTGAATCCAGCACCGGTGACCATGCCACTGACAAGGAATATCTGGCAAAGGCCATTGAGAACCTGGAAGCCCTGGTGCAGGAGAGCCCCAAGGATACGGATTCGTTGCTGCTTCTGGGGCGGCTCTATCGCGCGAGCAATCAACCTGCCAAGGCTGAGGCCATCTACCAGAAGGCCTTGCAGACTGACCCGGAATCGCGCGTGGGAATCGCCAATCTGGCGGAAATTTATATTCAACAGGGCGATAATGACCAGGCCATCGATCTGCTCAACAAGATTCCCCAAGAAGATATGGATTCCCAGCTTTTAGGCATGCTCGCCTACGCTTACTCACAGGGCGGGCATTCCGACAAAGCCATTGAGACCTATCAGAAGGCGCTGGAGCAGGATCCCAACAATAACAACCTCCAGCGCTATTATGCCGATGCGCTTCTGAGCGCCGGCAAGACTGACGCTGCCCGCGATGAGCTGAAGAAAATCCTTGAAAACGACCCCGATGATGGAGCAACTTACAAGCGCCTGGCCGTCCTCGATCGGGAGGAAGGGCGATTTGACGATGCCCGCAAGGAATTTGAGAAAGCCCGTTCCTTGAGTCCCGATGACCAGGAAATCCCCTATCAGCTTGCCCAGCTTGAAAGCACCGTGGGAAATAATGATAGGGCCATCGAACTTCTTCAGGAATTGTTGAAGAGTTCCGAGCGCCCAGGTGGCCAGTATACTGTCCCTGAGGCCAACAACCGCGCGCTTTTCCTTGAGCGGCTCGGCTTGGTGTACCGTGATGAATTGAAGTATCCCCAAGCGCTGGATGCCTTCCATCAGATTCTTGCCCTCGGCCCGTTGCAGGGCCCACGCGCCGAGGCGCTGATCATCGAGACGCTGCGCATTGAACATCAGCAGGACCAGGCCATGGCGGAGGCGGACTCCGCCGTTAAGGCCTATCCCAAAGATCAGGACCTGGCGGTTTTGCGCGCCACTATGCTGGGCGAGCGAGGCCATGTGGATGAGGCCGTGAGCCTGCTTCAGACCTTCATCACCAACCGCCCCATTGATCGGACCATCTATATTTCCATATCCCAGATCTATTTGCAGGCCAAGCGCTTTAGCGATGCTGAGCAGGCTATCCAGAAGGCGTTGGATCTGAGTCCCAATCCGGAAGACCGCGAATACGCGCTCTTCGTCCAAGGGTCCATCTTCGAGCGGCAGAAGAAATACGATGAGGCGGAACAGACCTTCAAGAAAGTGCTCTCCACGGACCCGCTTAACGCTTCTGCCTCGAATTACCTCGGTTATATGCTCGCGGACCGGGGCGTGCGCCTAGACGAGTCAGTCAAGTATATTCAGGACGCGCTCAAGCTGGACCCCAACAACGGCGCATACCTCGATAGTTTGGGCTGGGCGTATTTTAAAATGGGGCGTTATGATCTCGCCGAGCCGCCCTTGGAGAGCGCCGCCCGCCTGATTCAGAACGACCCCACGATCCACGAGCATTTGGGCAATCTTTATCTCCGTCAGGGCAAGACGGCGCGTGCGGAGGAAGAATGGCAGCGTGCTCTAAAGGAATGGCCCACTTCTGATTCCAGCGATTTCGACGCTGAACAAGCCAAGGAACTTCAGAAGCAACTCGATGAACTGAAGAGCCATCCGGGCCACAACAAGGCTACAGATTGACCTTAGGGCGGACAAAAATATGATTTTTTCTGTCCGCAGATTGCCGGATGTAGTTGAAAATAACCGGCAGAAAAAGCAACAAACTGGCAGAAGCTACGATGTGTATGAAAAGTCAGCCACTTGTTGCTCTCAGAAGCCCAC
>JASHTZ010000755.1 GCA_030040295.1 Terriglobia bacterium
GAGAGGAATCGGCCGAGCGGGACACGCGCCTGCCGCTCGCGAATGAGCGCTTCGGGGTCCGCGCTGGTTGAGATGTGCTCGCGAAATGCCGGAGTATCCGTAATGCCCGGGCACAGGCAGTTTACCCGGATGTGGTCCGCGCCGTAATCGAGGGCGAGCGACTTGGTGAGCAAAACCACCGCTCCTTTTGATGCGACGTAGCCGGGCGTTCGCAATTGACCCACCAATCCGCTGATGGAGCCCATGTTCAGAATCACTCCACCCCCCTGCCGGTGCATGATGGGCACAGCATATTTCACTCCGAAGAAAATTGACTTCAGGTTCACGGCGAAGAGATGGTCCCATTCGGCTTCGGATGTTTCCTCAACACGCTTGACCTGGGGATAACCGGCATTATTGAACAGGATGTCGACTTGCCCCCAGCGTGCCACGGTCTCCTCCACCATTTTCCTAACCTGTTCTTCCTTTGATACGTCGGTCAACGCGAAGCGCGCCTCGCCTCCCGCGCTTTCAATCATGCTGATGGTTTCAAGGCCAAGGTCCGCGCGGATGTCCGCGACCATCACTCTTGCCCCTTCCTTGGCGAAGAGCATGGCGCTCGCCCGCCCAATGCCACGTGCCGCACCGGTAACAATCGCCACCTTTCCCGCAAGCTTCATAATGTCCCTCCGCGCCGACGCCGATTTCAAATGGCGTTCTTAATGGCATTTCAGGAATCGCGCGCACAGGCGTAATACTATACACATCGGAATTGACCAACCGGGAAAATTTGGTATTAAGAGCCTTCGGCGCGGATTGAACACCCTCACGCATCATTCCGGTCGGAGCCCCAGTGGAGGATTCAAGAAGTGTAGTAAAATGCAGATCGTCAAAGCGGTGCACCAAGCAGGCATGGAAGTTGCGGCCAAACCGCTGACTGGTCCCAGCGCATGAAACTGGTAAAGCGAATCATGTTGATGGTGGCGGGTATCATTGCGCTGGTGTACGTTGTCGATTACGCGGCGCTGCGCATCCCGATTCCGAAAGGGCGGGCTCAGTACGGCACGGTTACCGTTCGACCCTACTACGACGTCGGGTTGAAGAGCGGCAAGTCGGAATTCTACTTTCTCGATCCTCGCAAGCAGACCTGCGTGAACTCTCTATTTCCCCACTTGGGTTACAGCCCTTGCTGGTATGTTCGCAAGCATGCCCGGCAGCGAATCTCGATGTAAACCGGAATTGCGAGTGAGGGCGCCTGCGCTCCAGCGAGCCCCGTCGAGCAATTCCAGGCGCCCACGCCCCAATTCATGGGCAAAGCGAAGCGCGGCAGTCGAAGCATCCCGAGTTCATGCGCGGACGGCAGCAGCAAGCAAGGCTTAACGCGTGGCGAGCTTCTTGGCCACGGTCAGCACCACGTCGCGATCCAGGTCGCCGAGCTTGTCCACAACGCTTTTAAACTGGAGCAGGAAGCGCGCTTCCTCGCCGGCTTTTCCGGGTTGCTCGGCCATTTCGTCCAGGCTCTTCCGGTTCGCCAAGCGTGAGGTCGGCGAAGCACCGTTCTCAGAATAGAAGAGCTTAAAAAGCGGTACGTCCAGTGCGGCCGCGAACCTTTCCAACGTTTCCAAAGATGGAATGGTGTGCCCGTTCTCAATTCGTGAGATGTAGCAGCGCAAGACTCCGGTGCCCTTTTCGATGTCGCCTTGCGACATTCCTTTTTGCTCGCGCAGCGAGCGCAATCTTTCTCCGATAACCATAAGTTAAAACCCTCACACGTTTCTGTGCGGCGAAATACTCGTTGCCGTACAGGAACATTCTGCGGGCAGCCGCGAAAGCGCACAATGATATTAAGGTACTAGTACACGCGTACTCGCGAGGCTACACGCGGCGTGAGTTTCATGCGCGCGGAGCACTGTGCAATGCAATCCGCTGGCGGCACGGAGTTCCGGGGGACGTACCGGAGAGTTTTCGCCGCGTCTTCCAAAACTGACGGCGTAAAACCGCTCACGAAAACACCATGGAAAGCAGCGCCATTCGCACGTAGAGGCCGTTTTGCGCCTGGCGAAAATAGGCGGCGCGGGGATCGCGGTCAACTTCCATGCTGATTTCATCGAGGCGGGGCAGGGGGTGCATGACAATCGATTTCGGCTTCATCAAATCCAGCGCGTGACGGTTGATCACGTAAACGCCGCGGCAATTCTCGTAATCGGCAACGCGATCGCCAAAGCGCTCTTTCTGGATGCGCGTCTGGTAGACCACATCCACAAGAGGCAAAACGCTGTCCAGGTCGGTCTCCTCCTGGTAAGCGATGTGGTGCTCCCGCAGGTGTTCGAGAATGTCCTCTTTCATCTTGAGGAGCGTGGGCGCCACGAAGTAAATCTTGATGTCCTGATATCGGCTGAGCAGGTAGGCAAGAGAGCGCACCGTGCGGCCCTGTGCCAGGTCGCCCACCATGGCGATCTTCAGGCCGTCGATCGAACCGATCTCCTTGCGAATGGTGTAAAGATCCAGCAAGGCCTGGGTGGGATGCTGGCCCGCGCCATCGCCGGCGTTGATGACCGGCGCCTGGGAGACGGCGGCGGCACGCTTCGCGGCGCCCACCTCGTGATGGCGGATCACAATCACGTCGGCGTAACCGTTGAGGATCTGCACCGTGTCCTCCAGGGTTTCACCCTTGGCGACGGAGGAGAACTCCGCGGCATTTTCCGTGGAGATCACGCGTCCACCCAGGCGATGCATGGCGGTCTCGAAGGAAAATCGCGTGCGCGTTGAGGGCTCGTAAAATAAGGCCGCCATGATGCGCTTCTGGAATTCCTGTGTGCCGCCCGCGGCCACAACGCGCTCCATTTCGGCCGCCAAATCGAAAAGGCCGTTGAGCACGGGCAGGTTGAACTGCTGGGCCTCGATGACATGGTGAAGTTTCATTCAGGATCGTCTCTCCCTCTTTTACCCGACAGTTGTTGGATGCCATCCGCGGCCGGCATCGCCTCATGCGGCCCGCCGGACAGGCAATCTCCTTTGAAGGCATTTCATAAAACTCACGGCATTCGCCTATGTTCATTGCGCGTCCGGCGCCGATTCGTATGCCGCCGCGGCGATTTTCCCGAGGGCCTGCCCGGCGATTTCCTGAATGGCGTCCGGGTCGTCACTGGGTACCTCGACCATGTTGAGATAAGCGGCGAAAACCAGGTGTTGGCCGTCAGCAGTGTCGATGAAGCCCGCGAGACCTTTTCCACTGACCATGAATTTTTTGTTCAAGGCGTCGTATTCCACCAAAGTTCCGGTCTTGGCAAAGACGTGGCCCGCCGCCGGACTGTCGTTCTGAATCTTTGCCAGCGTGCCGTCGCGGCCGAGAATCGGCAGGGCGCGGCGGAGCACCGGAAAATTGGCTTGTTTCGACATGAACGTCAGGTAGTGCACCATGAAATCCGGCGTGAAGAAAGCGTCGCCGCCTGCGCCGTCTCCCTGAGCGGCGCTGCTCAAATCCAGTCCGGCATTTTCAAGAAACGCGCGCTCGCGATCAAATCCCGCCTGGTCGATTCCCTGGGTGGCGTGCGCAAGAATTGCGCCAAGCAGGTAGGGAGTCATGCTGGCGTGCAGGTTCTGGCTGACTTTCAACGTCACGCGGATTTCCGCGGCGAGCGGCGGGGAAACGTGTTCAGCGAGAAGGTGCGCGGCGTCGTAATCCGGAGCCAACCGCTTGAAGTCGACCGCCGGCGCGGGCGGATCGAAGTGGAGGATTTGGATATTCCTTTTGCGCAAAGCTTCCGTAAGCACCACGGCGGCAAAGCGCGAGGGCTCCGGCACCGCGTAGGCGTACATGGCAGGCGCCCGGCCCAGAGGCAACGTTCCCGTCACCGTGATGGTTCGCGTGCCGTCGGGCCGCAGCGCGCCGTCGTCATAATCAATTTCCGCCTTGGTTCCGGCCTTGCCCGTTGTGGCGTGATTATCGAACTGCGCGTAAGAAGTCTCGGGGCGGATTTGCAGCTTTACCGGATCGCCTTCCTTTTCGCCGGGGCCGGCCACAACGTCAATCACATTGTCATTCACCACAATCGGGGAAATCACCACGCCGGTTCCCAGTTCGCGCGTTCCCTCGGGGAATAACGAAGCGTCAACCAGCACGCGGCCCTTCACCTTGTGGATGCCCTTGGCGGCGATCTGGTCCGCAAGCTCATTGATCACCAGCAGGGGATCGCCGCGCAGCCCCTTGCTGTCCAGGCCGCCGTAGGAGTGATCCTCATCTTCAAATGCCAATGTGCCGTCCGGCTGGAGGCGGTTGGAAAGATTCGGGTCGCCGCTCGCCACCAGCACAATGTTGCCATCGAGCGCGCCGTGGGATTTGAGTTTCCCCGTCCAATACACCCGTGTATGAAAGCGGTAGTCCTCTCCCAGCAATTCGAGAGCCGTTCCTTCCGTGAGCAGTTTGGTGGTGGAGCCGGGAATGAAAAACTCCTTCTCATTCAGGGCAAAGAGGCGCTTGCCGGAATCGAGCGAGCAGATTTCAACGCCAAAGCGCGAGTGGGCGAATTGCGGGTCGGTGATCACCGCCTGAATTCGCTGCGCAAGGCCGTCCTGGGCGCGCGCCGCCGGACAAAGCAACAGCGCCGCGAAGATGGAAAGAAGATATCGAATGGTCAAGCGACTGATCATTCGTGTTGCCCACAGTACGGATTTCATGGCAGGCACGTACCATACGCGAGATGCGCTTCAGAAGCAAGAACTTGCAAGCGATACGTTGCGACCGATGTGGTGCTCAAGCCTACGTCCATTTTGACCTGCTTTTCTAACCATGTTTGTTTTCATAGATATCCCTGGATGCGCCTTAATTTGGTCATTTTCACACAATAATCATCACGCACGAGTCTTTCTTTTCAATCATTTCTGGGGTTATACCTATAATAGAGTGAGTACAAGCAATGCCAGCTAGGACGGGCATATATCCAGTCGTCTTGGACTTCCTTTGTTTTCATAAACATCCCCGGATGCACCTTCATTTTTGCCTTTTCCACCAACCAATCACAAAGTTCGACCCTTTTTTTTCAATTACTTCTGGGGATATACCCCCAATAGGCCATTGTGCATTCAATTCGTCGAAGGCTCGGCCGAAGAAAAGTCTCCAGGCCAGGTCGATTGAGAAAGTGCCGAAATAGCTCTGAGCACCCCCCTTTAAAGCGTTCATGCGCACATTGGCCTTCCCCAGCGGTATGCGCGGCCCGTGGGAATTGCGGGCATTCCGCCGGCAAGCTTCGAGCAGGGCACGAGTAAGCATGGGGTGCAGCGACACGTGCCCCTCCAAAGGCATTGGTCCAGATTGCTAATCATTACACTATTACCTCTATATGTCAAGTAACTTACAAATAAATTCATGAATGTGCGGCGCACCGCTCTCGTTTCAGCAAATTTGCGTCTGCAAAGTTTGTGCGCAAGTTCGCTCTCGAAGATCGTTCCTGTTTCCAGGAGGTGGCGAATGAGAATTCGATTTGTGTTTCAGTGTCTCGCTTACGTGGTGATAGTAGGTTTGGGAAGCTCAACGGTTCGTGCACAAAACATCGGTGTGTTCGCGATGGGCAGTGGGTCGTCGATTTTCGGCACGCGCGACATTGTGAGTTCGGGCCTAACCACCTTCTCGAGATATCAGGCGGGAGAGGGCTTGACGCTGGGCACCGAACTGAGTTTCGCAAGATTCTTGGGAGTTGAACCTTCCTATTATTTAGGCAGAAGTAATCTCGAACTGTCTGGTTTGAATGAAAGTCATGACATCCGTCAAGAGCGCGCCAGTGCGGACCTCATGGTTCACGCCCCAAAGCCGATATGGCGTCTGAGGCCTTATGGCGCGATAGGGCCGGAATATGACCACTTGGCCCAGATGGGTGCCGGCATGCCGCCGGACACCTTCGCGGGGTATCCCGGTCTGGCCCTTTACACAAGCAACAAATTTGGTTTCAATTACGGGATTGGGACGGATCTCAGGATAACGGCTCGGTTCGCCTTGCGTCTGGACGTTCGCGACCACCGCTTTGGCTCGCCAACATACGGTCTCCCGTCGTATATCTACCCCGCCGGACACTTCGCGGATAGTCTGGTGTACTCGCTTGGAATCGTATATCGACTCCGAAAGTTAGGTTGACAGCAAGCGCGAGCGACTCAAGCTCTCCGTGGGTGGAATTTGTCTCTCCTTTCAACGGGCCTCCTGCCGTCAGGCGTACAAATTGAAGTAGCGGCCGCTATGCGCCGCCGTTTGGTCCGTCGGCTGAGGGATAAACTTACTGCCACGAATCAAAAACCTACTCCCCCTCGCTGGACGCGTTCCGGCCTTTGTGATAAAAGTTAAAAAGTGCGCCGCTGCGGCGGAATTCGCGGCGCGTAGCAGATTCATGAAGAGACCGAATCACATCGTCATTGTGGGCGGATGCGGGCACGTAGGGCTTCCACTGGGCCTGCTTTTCTCTTCGCGCGGCCTCAAGGTTACCCTTCTGGATATCGACAAAGCCAAAGTTGATAAAGTGAATGCCGGGGAAATGCCTTTTCTTGAGAGAGGCGCGGCGGAGTTGCTGCGGCAAGTAGTGGGAAAAGGGCTTAAAGCGACGCTGGACGAATCGTGCCTGGCGAGCGCGGATACGGCCATTGCGGTGGTGGGAACGCCGGTGGATCGATACCTGAACCCGACCCTGCGGAATCTCTGCCGCAGCGTGGACGATTTGCTCAGCCATCTGCCGGATGGCACGCTGCTGGTGCTGCGCAGC
>JASHTZ010000756.1 GCA_030040295.1 Terriglobia bacterium
GAACTGGTGGGCGGGTATCACACGGAATACAGCAGCATGAAATTCGCCATGTTCTTCATGTCCGAGTACGCCAACATGGTGACGGTCTCCTGCCTGGCCACGCTGCTGTTTTTCGGCGGCTGGCACGGTCCGCTTTTTGGGCCCACGATTTTGCGAATTATTCTGCCGGTGTTTTGGTTTGCGGTGAAAGTTTTTGCGTTCATGTTTTTCTACATTTGGATGCGCGGAACGCTTCCACGCTTCCGCTATGACCAGCTCATGTCGCTGGGATGGAAATTCCTTTTGCCGCTGGGGCTGCTGAATATTCTGGTGACAGGATTTCTGGTTGCCTGGCGGGGATGAGGACTTTTCGACAGGAACCGGCCGACGGAGTTCCCGGGACCAGAAGACGAAGGCAAGGGCTTAAATGTGACCACTGTATCGTAGTGGCTTAGACCGATGGACATACTTTTTTATATCGTCGCGGCGGTAAGCATTCTGGCGGCGTTGAATGTCGTGCTGCAACGCACGCCCGTATATAGCGCGCTGTCGCTGATTGTCGTACTCTGCTCGCTGGCTGTGGTTTACTTGCTGCTGGGCGCGGAATTCATGGCTGTGCTTCAGGTCATCATTTATGCCGGCGCCATCATGGTCCTTTTTGTATTTGTCATTATGCTGCTGAATGCAGGTCACGAGGTTCCGAGCCAACGGAGCCGCTTCGCCAAATGGCTGGGGGCGCCTATTGTGGCGGCGTTTCTGGTGGAAATGCTGATGGCGGTCTGGAATCAATTTCCGGCGTCGGGCGCCACGCGGCCCCCGCGTTTGGATGGAAGCCCCGCAGCAATCGGCCACTTGCTTTTCCGGAGCTATGTATTGCCCTTCGAAGTGACCTCCATCTTGATCCTGGTGGCGGTGCTCGGCGCGGTGGTATTGGCCAAGAAGGAATTCTGAAAGGAAGAAGAGTGTAGTCTGGAGGCGGAAGTCAGAGTGGAAAGTAGCGCGCTGGGTCCTCGCGCGCTACCCGAGTGCGGGCTTCTTGAAAGCAAATATGGTACCTCTTTCACATTATCTGGCCCTCAGCGTGATTCTGTTCGTCCTGGGCGCGGCGGGTTTTGTGTTCCGCAGGAACATCATTACTGTCTTCATGTGCATCGAGCTGATGCTCAACGCCGTCAACCTGGCGTTCATTGCCTTCTCACGGTTCTTGGGGAACCTGGACGGCCAGCTATTTGTATTTTTCGTCATCGTGGTAGCCGCAGCCGAAGCGGCAGTAGGATTGGCGATCATCATTGCGCTCCACCGCCATCGCCAATCGCTGAATATTGAAGATGTGGATTCAATGAAGATGTAAGGCTGAGGGGTGTCCGGCCCCGAACCTTGGCCCTGGCGCCAAGTTGTGCAGCGCTGATGTTGTGACGATATGAACCTGGAAATCCTACTAGTGCTCATGATCCTTCCTCCCCTGGCAGGGGCCGCGCTCAACGGCATTCTGGGCCGTCGGCTTTCGCACGCCACGGTTTCCGTGATTGGTTGCGGCGGGTCGGGCCTTTCCATGGTCTTCGCGCTGCTTACCGCGTGGGTTTACTCCAAATCTGCAAGTCAGCCCGCGCCCTTCAACTACCATTACTTCACCTGGATTCAGGCGGGAACGCTGCGCGCGGATTACGCCCTGTATTACGACCGGCTGACGCTCATCATGACCGTCACGGTCACGGTGGTCGCTTTCCTGATCCACCTTTACTCGCGCGGCTACATGGAAGACGAGGGAGGATACTACCGTTTCTTCACCTACCTGAACCTCTTTCTCTTCATGATGCTCACCCTCGTAACCGCCGGCAATTATCCCTTGATGTTTGTGGGATGGGAGGGCGTGGGGCTTTGTTCCTACCTGCTGATCGGCTTCTACTTCCTCAAGAAGTCCGCCTCCGACGCCGGCAAGAAGGCGTTCATCGTCACGAGAATCGGGGACGCAGGATTTGCCGTGGGCGTGGCGCTGCTGTTTTGGACGGTTCACGCGCTGGATTTCAGAACGGTCTTTGCCCGCGTGGCGCAATTGCCTCCCGAATTTGAAGGAGTGATGACGGCGGTCGGTCTGCTGCTTTTCCTCGGGGCGGTGGGCAAGTCCGCGCAACTGCCTCTTTACGTCTGGCTCCCCGATGCCATGGAAGGCCCCACCCCGGTGAGCGCCTTGATTCATGCGGCCACGATGGTGACGGCGGGAGTTTATCTGGTGGCGCGCTCAAGCATCATTTTCGCGCACGGTCCTGCCGCCCTTTCTGTTGTGGGCATCGTGGGTTGCCTGACGGCCTTTTTCGCGGCCACAATTGCCCTCACCCAAAACGACTTGAAGCGCATGCTTGCCTACTCGACGATCAGCCAGCTCGGTTACATGTTTCTGGGGTGCGGAGTGGGAGTTTTCGCGGCGGGAATTTTCCACTTGATGACCCACGCGTTTTTCAAGTCGCTGCTCTTTCTTGCCGCGGGGAGCGTGATGCACGCCATGAGCGGCGAGCTCGATATGCGCAAGATGGGCGGATTACGGCACAAATTGAAAATCACGCACGCGACGTTCCTGGCGGCTACGATTGCGATCAGCGGCGTGCCGCTGATTGGGTCTGGCTTTTTCAGCAAAGATGAAATTCTCGCCGGCGCCTATGAAGGCCCTCTCGGCAGGACTTGGCTGTACTGGCTGGGAACGTTCACCGCCGGGCTCACCGCTTTCTACATGTTCCGCGCCTTGTGCATGACCTTCTATGGAAAATCCCGGGTTGAGCCGCGAGCCGCCCACCATCTGCACGAAAGCAGCCACAAGATGACCGGCCCGCTCATCGTGCTCGCGTTTTTCTCAGTGGTCGCGGGATGGGTGAGCTGGCCCAAAGCCTGGAACGGCACAGAGGCCTTTGATCGCTATCTCGATCCCGTTTTCGCCCCTGCCACGGCAGCCTTGCGCGAGGCTTCTCCGGAACATGCCTTGGCCCTCAGTCCCGGAGCGCTGATGGGATTTTCGATTCTCGCCGCTGCCCTCGGCATCAGCATCGCGCTCTGGTGGTATTTAAAATCCACGCAAATTCCCGAGCGACTTGCCGAGCGATTTGCCGATTCGTACCGAATCCTGATTCACAAATATTACGTGGACGAGTTTTATAACTGGCTCATCATTCGCCCGCTGCGCGTGGTTTCGGAGAAGTTCCTGTGGCGGGTCGTTGACGCGGGGGCCATCGACAATGTCATGGTTAACGGCACAGGAGAAGTCACCGCGGACGCGGGAAGCGTTCTGCGGCGAATCCAATCCGGCAATGTCCCCAGTTATGCTGCCTGGGTGCTGCTGGGTGCGGTTCTTTGGTTATTGTATGTTTTTGTGATCAACCCCTAGGCAATGGTAAGACCGGGCCTCGCCTTGCGGATGGAATGTGAATTGCAGCGGTAACTGAAATCACCTATGAACTGGTTCAACACGCACATTCTCACCATGGTAATCTTCTTACCGCTGTTAGGTGCAGTGGTGATTGCCTTGCTCGGGCGACAGAGGGCCTCCGCCGCCCGCACGGTCGCGCTCCTGTTTTCCCTGCTTACTTTCCTGATCACTCTATACCTCTATTTCGGTTTCCCGAGCCACCAAGGGTTTGAGGAGATGGTCCCCTGGATGGTCCTGCCTCCCATCAACTACCACCTGGGAGTCGATGGGCTGAGCGCGCTCATGATCCTGCTTACAGGATTCCTCACGCCGCTCGCCGTGCTGGTTTCCTGGAAGAGTATTACGAATCGGTCCAATGAATTCTTCATCTTCCTGCTGGCCTTGGAAACAGGAATGATGGGAGTGTTTGCTTCCCTCGACCTAGTGCTTTTCTTCTTCTTCTGGGAAGTGATGCTCATTCCCATGTATTTCCTGATCGGCATCTGGGGCCACGAGCGGCGGGTTTATGCGGCCATCAAATTTGTCCTCTTCACCATGGTTGGCTCAGCGTTGATGCTGGCTGGAATTCTTTATCTCTATAACGTCACGGGCAGCTTCGACCTGCCACGGGTGATGGATCATCTGGTGACGTATTCCACTTTGTCGCCGCAGACGGAGCGCTGGCTTTTTCTGGCCTTCTTCATCGCTTTTGCCATCAAGGTTCCTGTGTTTCCCTTCCACACCTGGCTTCCCGATGCGCACGTGGAAGCGCCCACGGCGGGCTCGGTGATTCTGGCGGGGGTTCTACTCAAAATGGGAACCTACGGCATGTTGCGATTCTGCCTGCCGCTTTTCCCGGATGCGTCGCGCGAGTTTGCGCCGGTGATCTGCGTCCTGGCGATTGTGGGAATCATCTACGGCGCGCTGGTCGCCATGGTGCAACCCGATTTGAAGAAGCTCGTGGCGTATTCCTCCGTCGCCCACCTGGGATTCTGCGTGTTGGGAATTTTCGTGCTTCGGCCGGAAGCCATTGAGGGCGCCATCTATCAGATGTTCAGCCACGGGGTTTCCACCGGAGCTCTCTTCATCCTCGTGGGAATGCTCTATGAGCGCCGCCACACGCGCCTGATTAAGGAGTTCGGCGGCCTGGCCACCTCCGTGCCCGTCTTCAGCACGTTTTTCCTGATCGTGACCTTGTCTTCCCTCGGCCTTCCGATGCTGAACGGGTTCGTGGGAGAATTCCTCATCATCATCGGTTCCTATTATCGC
>JASHTZ010000757.1 GCA_030040295.1 Terriglobia bacterium
GAGGGGCTGAAAGGAGGGAGGCGTCTCCAGCAGCACGCGTTGGAGAACCACAAGGGAGAGGTTATTTATCAGCACGAACACTCCCGTCAACAACGCGCGCGCGGGCAAGGATTCCAATTCAAACCGCGTGCTCGCCGACGCCACCAGATAGCCCACCATCGCCTTGGTGATTCCGTTGATGCCAATCAAGCCGTGCGAAAGCGCATCCTGAAGCAGCCCCAACACCGTGCCCAGAACGATGCCGTAAATCTTGTCCCGGCGAATCAGGGCAAAGTAAATGGTGATGAGGAGCGGGAAGTCCATCAGGCGCGCCAGGGGGAATCTCAGGGGCAAAAGCATTTGCAGGAGCAGCCCCAGCAGCACGGCAATGGGGAGGACGGCCGCGTGCATCTGGTAAACCGCAACCGGACGGTGAGTCGAGGTGGGCATCGGCCTCTTAGACTATCAGAAGCGAAGGATTGATGAGGAAGGGAATGTGCGGCGCGCCCGTCACTTTCCCCGGGTTGGGATGTTCAGAGCCTGCTGCTCGGTTTTGGCAGCGGGCTTGAGGATCACCAGCACTGCTTCCAGCCGGCTCAAATCCACTGCGGGGCGCACGGCAATCTTTTTATAGATATTTCCATCGCTGGCATTCGCCACGGTTCCCACGGGCAGACCCTTGGGGTAAATCTGGTCAAGTCCGGAGGTCACCACCGTTTCCCCGCGGTTCACTGTCTCTTCGTTCATGACATATTGGAGGTCGCAATTTCCATTGATGCCGCCCTTCAGAATACCCTGCACGCGGCTTTGCGAAAGGGTCACTCCCACGCCGCTGGAGGGGTCTGTAATCAGCAACACCTGCGAGCTGTGGGGGAAAACGGCCAGGATTTTCCCCACGACCCCCTGCGGAGTGATGACGGCCAAGTCGTTGGTCAGCCCCGCGTCTGCCCCCTTGTCGATGAAAAGGGCTGTGATGGCGTTGGAATTCTCCCCCGGGGCGGCGTGCAGCGCGTCTTCGCTTGAGGCAATCACTTCTGCGGCAGTGGTCTGATATGCTTGCTGAGCCTTGAAATCGAGCAGCGTGCGGAGGCGTTGGGTTTCCCCGGCATCCTCGCTCAGTTGCTGGATTTGCGCCTGCGCAGTGACCAGTTGGGCGCGCAACTCCTGGTTTTCCTGCTCGGCGTGCCACAGACCCTGGTAGGTCCCGTAAGCATGAGAGCTCAACTCCATCAACCCGCCCAACGAACGCTCAAACGGATAGAAGGCCTCCACAGCCCAATAGCGGATGAGTGGGACATGATTATTGCGAGTAATCTGTAAAGAAAGCACCAGAATCTGCGCCGCCACCACCACCACCAGGGCAAAAAACGACCGATGCCGCCGGATAAAGGCGGGCATGTCGGGACCTTCACGCTCCAGTCCCGGGACCGGGCGAATTAATTCGGG
Source organism: Terriglobia bacterium (assembly GCA_030040295.1). Lineage (GTDB taxonomy): Bacteria > Acidobacteriota > Terriglobia > UBA7540 > UBA7540 > Bog-366. The sequence goes on from JASHTZ010000757.1 coordinate 1,426, forward strand.
CAAAGTGGGATCGAACATCGAGGCTATTCTATCGCGACCCGGCGCAACAAGTCAAAGTCTGTCAACATTCTACCCGTGCCTAATACCACCGAAGCTAAGGGGTCTTCGGCAATGGACACGGGCAGGCCGGTTTCCTCGCGAATTCGCTTGTCGAGGTTTTTCAGCAGGCCGCCCCCGCCGGTCAGGACGATGCCGCGGTCGGAAATATCCGCGGAAAGTTCGGGCGGCGTCCGTTCCAGCGCGACGCGGATGGCATTGAGGATGGTGGAAACGCATTCCGACAAGGCATCGCGAATCTCCGAGTCGTCGATGGTCTGCGTCTTCGGGATGCCTTCGAGCAAGTGCCGACCTTTAATCTCCATGGTCATGGGCTTTTCCAGAGGATATGCCGAGCCGATTTCGATTTTGATCTGTTCGGCGGTGCGTTCGCCGACCAGCAGGTTGTACTTGCGCTTCAGGTAGGCGGTCACCGCCTCGTCCATTTCATTGCCCGCCACGCGCACGGAGCGGCTGTAGACAATGCCGGAAAGGGAAATCACCGCGATATCCGTGGTTCCGCCGCCGATATCGACAATCATGCTGCCGGAGGGCTCCGTGATCGGCAGTCCGGCGCCGATCGCCGCCATCATGGCCTGCTCCACCAGGAACACTTCGCTCGCCCGCGCGCGCATGGCGGAGTCCTGCACAGCGCGCTTTTCCACCTGAGTGATTTCCGAGGGCACGCCGATGACAATCCGCGGGTGAACGAACATGGTGCGGTTGTGCGCCTTCTTGATGAAGTGGTTGAGCATTTTTTCCGTGACCTTAAAGTCGGCAATCACTCCGTCCTTCAAGGGCCGGATGGCCACAATGTTGCCGGGAGTGCGGCCGAGCATTTCCTTGGCATCACGGCCCACCGCTTCGATATCCCCGTTGGACTTGTTGATGGCCACAATCGAAGGCTCATTCACCACAATTCCCTTGCCCTTGGCGTAGACAAGAGTATTGGCGGTCCCCAGGTCAATGGCCAGGTCGGACGAGAATACGCTGAACAGAGAACGAAGGTTCATTCGTTTGTGTACTCCTGTGCTGATCGACCGGAGTGACGGCTGAGGGGCTTGCTCATTCGATCACGACGGTTTTCTTGATCGTCTTGGTGTTGCCCTTGCGGTCCTGGGCAGTGATTGCTACCTGGTTTGAGCCGGAGGGAAGCGGGGAAGTGAAGCCCCGGAATGTGCCGTCCGGCGCAATCGAAAAAACCTGTTCGTTGTTGATGATCACGGTGGACCCGGGTTCAGTCTTGCCCTGCACCTCAACCACGTGGCCGTGTTGAATGGTCTGGGAGACCTCCAGGTAAGCCTCACTCCCGGCGACTTCCTGCACCAGGTTCAAACGATTGGCCTGGCTGGGCTGGCTCTCCATGCCCTTGGCATCAATCGCGCTGACCATCCAGTAGTAGGTCCCCTCATCGAGGCCAGAAACTGTGAGAGATGTTTGTCCACTCACTTTCTTGTCAACCACAAAATTGGAAAGCATCACCGAGGGAGAAACCTGAAGGTGATAGGTCACTGCCTGGGGAACTTCAGTCCAACTGAAATCCAACGGCGTGGACTTGGGATCGTGCACCAGTTTCAATTCCATATTGGGCGGAGTCAGCAAGGACGGCGGCGCAATCACCTTGTTGCGCACCAAGCCGGGCTGCTGGGCGGCAAAGGTCACCTGCTCATATTGGCCCAGTTGAACGGTGTTGGAGCCGCGGGTCACCGCCGCGTGCCCGCTGTCCAGCGTGATCTCGTGCACGTCCTTGTCCTTATCGTTGCGCACCACCGCGCGGCTTTCCTCACTCAAGGTCGCCACCGCGTCCGCGAACGAAACCTGAGAGACAGATCCCGGCGTCTCAAAGTGGCCCGTGGCTAGGTCCACGGCCCCGGAGGTCACCTGCACCGCTACCTTTGTGGAGCGCGTCACCGGGTCTTCGCGGCTTTCTTCCACTCGAATCAGGGAGTCGGGCTTCAGCGTGTAACTGGTTTCATCGGCAAATATAATCCGCGCCACGCCGTCGCTTCCCGTCTGCACAAAGTCGCCGGTCTCCAGGTTGGTGTTGAAATCCGCATGGATCCACTGCGAAGAGGCGGCTTTCTGCACTCGCACAGTTCCGTCCAGGTTCACAAAATGCGCTTCCCGCTTGGCAGCGGGCGCCGGCGCAGGAGTCGGGCTGGCCGCCACGGACTCCAGCATTCGCCGCGTGGTTCTGATAACAAAATTGGGTGATATCAAGTACAGGATGCCCAGCAAAAGCAGGAATGCTATAACCAGATAAATCGCAATCGTCCGGTAGGAGATTGTGGTCCACTCGACTTCGACAGCCGGACCTCGCTCGGCTCCGGTTGGATGGGTTCTTGGGCTCATGACACCTGAAATCCTGCAAGCCTATTCTTGTCGAAACCACCGGCAGGGTCAAGGGGATTTAGCCTCGCCATTAACTCGCCGGCTGCGCGAGAATGAGGCAATTCATGGACGACACTTACGCGGCGACAATCCTCTCAAGCCCATCGAGGTACGGGCGCAGCGCAGTGGGAACAATGACCGAGCCGTCAGTCTGCTGATAATTCTCAATGATTGCGACCCAGGTGCGCCCCACGGCCAGGCCGCTGCCGTTCAGCGTGTGCAGGAATTCCGTTTTTCCCGCCTTGCCGCGCCGGAAGCGCAGGTTGGCGCGGCGCGCCTGAAAGGCTTCAAAATTCGAGCACGAGGAAATCTCCTTGTACTCGCGCGCGGAGGGCAGCCAGACTTCCAGATCGTAAGTTTTGGCAGAGCTGAATCCCATGTCGCCCGTGCAGAGCGCCATCACGCGGTAAGGCAATTCCAGAAGTTGGAGAATTTCCTCCGCGTCGCGCGTCAGACTCTCGAGTTCTTCGTAGGAACTTTCCGGCAGCGCAAATTTTACCAGCTCGACCTTCTGGAACTGGTGCTGGCGAATGACGCCCCGCGTGTCCTTGCCGTAGGAGCCGGCCTCGCTACGAAAGCAGGCGGTCCAGGCGCAATGCTTCACCGGAAGGCTTTCAGCTTCCAGCACCTCATCTCGATACAAGTTGGTGACGGGCACTTCCGCCGTGGGAATCAGCCAGTAATCCGTGCCTTCGAGCTTGAACAGGTCATCCTTGAACTTGGGCAGTTGCCCCGTGCCGAAGAGGCTGGTGGAATTCACGATGAAGGGCGGCAGAATTTCGGTGTATCCGTGACTGCGCGTGTGCACATCAAGCATGAAATTCGCCAGCGCGCGCTCGAGCTTCGCGCCTATGCCTGAATACACGGCAAAGCGCGCACCCGCAATTTTCGTGGCTCGCTCGAAGTTCAGGATCCCGAGCGCGGGGCCCAAATCCCAATGCGCCTGAGGCTCAAAGTCGAATTTGCGCGGCTCGCCCCAGCGGCGAACCTCCTGGTTGGCGGTGGAATCGCGGCCCACCGGCACACTTTCATGCGGGATATTGGGAAGCAGGCGCAGCATTGCGCGCAGTTCCTCGTCTTTGGCCTTCGCCAGTTCATCCATTTCCTCGATCTTTTCACGTAAGGGCTTCATCTCAGCAATCAACGCGGAGGCGTCCTGCTTTTGCTTCTTGAGCGCGGCGATTTCGTCGGACACCTTGTTGCGCCGTGCCTTGCGTGCTTCAACTTCGGTGAGCAGAAAACGCCGCTCGATGTCGAGCGTCTCAAAATCGCCCAGCACGCCGGGCAGCCCGCGGTCGCGCATCTTCTGCTTCACCAGCTCCAGGTTGTCGCGAACAAAGTTCAGGTCAAGCATCTTGGGAAATGGCTCCTCGGACCAAGCACGGCGCAAAATTTGCGGCGCGATTCAGCATTTGCAAATCTAATCTACGCAGAGAGGCCTGTCAAATTACCTGCGATTTAGCGTTTTCCGGCTACAATGCAATCGGCCGCGAGGGCTGGAGGACTTCTACTATCAACTGAGGCTAGCGAGGCGGAAGGCTGAATTCATGCGGCAAGCAAAAGGGGCGAGGGCTACGTGACAGCCTCTGTGAAATGCAACAAAAATGTGCAAAAACTCTCCTAAGAAATAGCCCGATTTTCATAGGTAATCAATAGCGTTCGGCTGTGGCCGGCCCAACCCGAGGCTATGTGTAACTTATTGAAAACAAATAGGTAAAACTCATCACTATTACCGCACCCGCATAGATTGCGGCTGGCATTGGCTTTTCGAGATGGGGCGATGCAGATCCATTTTCCACAGAGATTTCCACAAGTATATTTTGGCCCTGAATAGTAATGATTTAGGCCTTGCCAGGGGCTTCGGCAACGGCGGGAATCAACTTTTCACGCACCGACTGCGGCACGCGCGCCCGCACCAGAACTTTTCCGTCTTCGTATTGCGTTGAGACCACGGTTCCGGCACGATGCAGCAGCGCGAGGCGCTTTCCATCCTCAGCCGAAAGCTCAAAGTCCGCCTCCACGAGCGGGTCTGAGGTCAACAAATCGGCGATTCGCTGTCGAAGGCCATCCAAACCCTTGCTGGTCTGCGCGGAGACCGCGACGCTTTGTTTCCCAGCCTCAAGTTTGCGCAGGTCGGCGGGCGCCAGCCGGTCCACTTTGTTCCATACGTGCAGGCGGGGCGTGGAGGCAACACCCAGCTCGTCCAACATTGACTCGACGGCGGCGTCTTGCGCGGCATGATTCGGGTCGGAGGCGTCCGTAACGTGCAGCAGCAGCCGCGCGTCCTCCAGCTCCTCGAGCGTGGCGCGAAAGGCTGCAACGAGGTGGGGCGGCAGTTTGCGAATGAAGCCCACGGTATCGGAAAGCAGCGCGGTGCGGTGGGCGCCGAGCGGCATGGCGCGCACGGTGGGATCGAGCGTGGCGAACATGCGCGCCGAGGTTACCACTCCAGCCGAGGTGAGAGCATTAAAGAGCGTGGATTTTCCGGCGTTGGTGTAACCCACCAGTGCCACGGTGGCCAGGTTCTGATCGCGCCGATGGGCTCGGTGCAGAGCGCGCTGGGAGCGGACGCGCTCAATGCCCTGGCTCAGAATGCGAATGCGCCGGCGGATGCGGCGGCGGTCATATTCAAGCTGCTGCTCGCCGGGACCGCGCGTGCCGATGCCGCCGCCCAGACGCGAGAGCACAGTTCCGTGACCGGAGAGCCGGGGAAGAAGGTAATTCAACTGGGCCAATTCCACCTGGAGCTGCCCTTCGCGGCTGCGGGCGCGGCGGGCGAAGATATCGAGAATAATTTGCGTTCGGTCGATGACCTTCAGGTCGAGAATTCTCTCGAGATTGCGGAGTTGCGTGGGAGTAAGATCGTGGTCGAAGATCACCAGGTCGGCGCCCGCGGCACGGGCCTCAGCGCGAATTTCGTTCACTTTGCCGCGGCCCAGCAGCGTGGCGGGGTCCGGCTCGGGCATCCGTTGCAAGGCAGTGCCGACTACGCGGGCGCCCGCGCTGAGCGCCAACTCTTTCAACTCCCGCAGTGAATCATCGGCGTCGGCAATGCCCGCCGGCACGCCGTCGCGGCGGGTGGATTCCCACCCTGCCAGATAAGCCTTCTCAGAAACCTGCGGGCCTCGAATGCTCTATCCCTCCGGGGTTCCGGGCGCCGCGGCCGGGCCCGCAGCGCGCGGCAGCACGACCGTGGCAATCGCATGCTTGAAAACCATTTGCTCCTGATGATTGCTTTCCAGAATGAGCGAGTATTTGTCAAAACTGCGAATGCGCCCCACCAGTTTGACGCCGCTCAGGAGGTAAACCGTTACCAGGATTTTTTCCTTGCGGGCGGAATTCAAAAAACCGTCCTGAATATTCTGTGGCTGCTTGTCCATGTTTTTATCTCGCTTTTTCGCTTCGGATTTCCAGGGTCGCCTTGAATCGGAGTTAAGCTTGCCGGCGCGGCGGCAGGCGAGGCCAATTGAGTCTCGCCAGCGGCCACCGGGCTCCGGTGCAGGGCTTCCACAATGCGGCGTTGAACGTGCGGGTCGTCGCCGAACCCTTCGAACCAAATCACCTCTGCCTCGCGCCGGAACCAGGTTAATTGACGCTTGGCATAATGGCGGGTGGCGGTCTGTGTATCGCTCACCGCTTCCGCGCGTCCGAACCTTCCTTCCAGCACTGCGCGCGCCTGCCGGTACCCTAGTGCGCTCAGGGGTTTGATGCGCACTACGCTCGGATGGTTAAGCAGAAGTTGCGTTTCTTCCAGCAGCCCACCGGAGAACATCAGCTCCACTCGCCGGTTGATGCGGTCGTAAAGGCGCTCGCGCGGGGGATTCAGTCCGATCTTGGTGACGCGAAATCCCGTCAAACCCTCGCGCCCGCGTGCCTGCAATGCGGAAAGGGGCTGGCGCGAAACAACACAGACCTCCAGGGCGCGAATGAGTTTCTGAGTATCGCGGGGCTGAATGCGTGCTGCCGCTGCCGGGTCAAGCCGCACCAGAATCCGGTGCAGATATTCCCGGCCGCGCCGCTCAGAGGTGGCTCGCAAACGTTCACGCAGCGCCTCAGAGCGAACCGGGCCTTCAAAAAGTCCGGCCAGCAGCGCGCGCAGGTAAAGCCCCGTTCCGCCCACAAGGATGGGGAGCCGGCCGCGGGCACGAAGGTCTGCAAGAACAGCTAGCGCCGCGCGGCGATAATCGCCGGCCGTAAAGACGGCGTCGGGCTCAAGAAAATCAAGCAGGTGATGGGCCACGCCGCGGCGGTCGGTTAATGACAATTTCCCGGAACCCACGTCGAAGCCGCGATACAACTGTACGGAATCGTAGTTCACCACTTCGCCCTTCAATTGCTCCGCCAGCGCCACCGCCAGCGCCGACTTGCCCGCCGCGGTGGGGCCTGCGATCGCAATCAGGGGGAATTCATGACCTGAAGCAAAGACTTGACCGCCGGTTTTGCCTAGGAATTGCCATGCCACGGCGGAATTTTAGCACAACCCGAGGGCCATTTAGAGGCCCCGGGACAACTTCACGACGAGCTTATTTGCAGGGATGCAAGAATCTGTCACACCAAACTTAACCCGCCGTTCACCTTTCCATCAATTGCTGTTAATGGGTGAGGACGACGCTAAAAATGGATTCGATGCAAGGCGAATGAGTGCTGGGAACTGAAGATTTGTCGGCGAAGCGAACCA
>JASHTZ010000066.1 GCA_030040295.1 Terriglobia bacterium
ATCCAGACGGTAAGTCAAATCGGAGTTTTCCTCGACTTCGAAAAGCACGAGGCCGGGTCCAAGGGCGTGGACGATTCCGGGAGGAAGGAATGCTGCCTCCTCAGGCTGCGGGCGGAAGTTTTGCAGGAATTCGCGCGAGGTTCCACTTTTGAACGCGGGCGGCAACTGCTCTTTGGTCACTCCGGGTTTGAGCCCGAGCAGGACCTCGGCATCGGCCTCCGCCTTCAGGAAATACCACATCTCGCACTTGCCCAGGCTGCCGGGATCGTGCACTGCCGCGTCGGCATCATCGGGATGAACCTGCACGGACAGCCAGTCGCTGGTGAAAATGTATTTGGCGAGAAGCGGGAAGCGGCGGCCCGGCCAGGCGCTTCCGTGCAACTCGGGTCCGTACTTTTCCGAAGCTTCGGCGAGCGTCAACCCTGCCGCTGGACCGTTCAGGAAGCGCGAAGTGTCATCGGTCACCCACACTTCGCCGATTCGCTCGTCGGACGGCGCCTGGGCCTTCTTCGGGCGGGATTCCACCGGACTAAAAAGGGGAGCGAGCTCCCGGCGGCCCCAGATTTTAGGTTTGTAGATATTGGAAATTTGCACGGGACCGCTGAAGGTGGGCATAGGCGCGATTAAGATCGGGGATGAGTTGCCGGGAGGCACGTCAAACCCCGAGAAGGACAGGTGATGCCTGCGCGGCGCGCTCGCCGGGCTCTGCCCGGCTCATCACCCAGATTTCGTTCCTTAACCAAAGTAATCATCCTCCGGCAAAGCCGGAGGCTTTCCGGTGGCTGGCCCCTCAAAAGGGCCTAACCGCCACCGCCAACAAACCCCTCACCCTATCACCCCTTCTCCCCTCTTCCCTCTCCCCGGGGAGAGGGAAGAGGGGGAGGGGAGTTGGGGTGAGGGGTCCATTCGAGACGATAAATCCCCACGACTTGCTGACTCCCGGAACGGTCAGACTCCGGCTGCCACCCCGGCAAATCCAGTGGATCTCCCAACGGATTAGCAAGGCAGCCTGGCGAAAAAGCCCGCCATTCGCTTCAGGCCTTCGTCAATCAGTTCCTGGGAAGTTGCGTACGAAATCCGCACGTGCTGCTGGGTTCCAAAGGCCGGGCCAGGCACCACGGCGACGTGCGCCTCCTCCAGGAGTTTTTCCGCCAGGATGGTGGTGTCCGCCAGGCCATCGCGATTCAAATAGGCCGAAACATTGGGATAGGCATAGAACGCGCCTTGGGGCAACGTGCACTGAACTCCCGGAATGGCGCGCAGGCCGCCCACAATGCGGTCGCGACGCTGATGGTACTCTTTCAGCATGGCGCGCACGGAATCCTGCGAGGCGCGCAGCGCTTCCACGGCGGCTTTCTGCGCAATCGAAGTGGGATTCGAGGTCGAGTGGCTCTGGAGCTTCAACATATTCCCCAGCAGTTTGTGCGAGCCCAGCGCAAATCCCACACGCCATCCCGTCATGGCATAGGTCTTGGATAGCGAGCCGGCAATCAGCAGGTGCTCGCGATCGTCCGTGCTGCCCAGAGAAAACGGCAAGTCGTCATAGAGAAAATGGCAATAACATTCGTCGGAAAGCAGCAGGACCTTGTGGCGTCTTGCCACTTCCAGGAGCTTTTCCATTTCCTCGCGCCGCATCACCGATCCCGTCGGATTGCTCGGCGAATTGATGATGATCATGCGCGTCCGCGGCGTAATGGCCGCTTCCACCGCATCGGCGCGAATGGCGAAATTCTCCTCCTCCTTGGTTTCCAGGAGAACCGCTCTGCCGCCCGCGTAGTGAATGATGTCGAGGTAGGAAACCCAGTAGGGAACGGGTAAAACCACTTCCTCACCGTGATTGAGCGTGGCGACAACGGCTTCGAAGATGGCCTGCTTGCCTCCCACCGTCACCAGGCACTCCTCGATGGAGTAGCGCGAGCCGAAATCCTTGGAATGCCGGTCGACAATGGCTTCCTTCAGCTCACGCGTGCCGCCCGTGGGCGTGTACTTGGTGAAGTTATCGTAGAGAGCGCGCACCGCAGCTTGCTTGATGTGCTCGGGCGTGGGGAAGTCCGGCTCACCGGCGCCGAAGTCGACAAGGTTGGCGCCTGCGGCGCGCAGTTTCTCCGCCTTCGCCACAACCGCGGCGGTGGACGAAACGGTGATTCGGGAAATTCGTTCGGAAAATTGCATTTGGATTCCTGTTTGTAGGGCCCGGCCTTGAGCGAGCATCGCCCGACCCTGCATTATTAGTAATTATTCCCCGGCAGTGCCGAAGGCTTTAAAACGCTCGACCCCTAAAAAGGGACTAGAAAAGACCCCTCACCCGACCTCCTCCGTCGGCCACCCTCTCCCCACGGGAGAGGGAAGGGCTTTCTGCGCGCGCCAAAGATACGTTTTCCCTCTCCGAAGGGAGAGGGTGGCTCGCAACCGGCGTTCTCATCAGCCGGGGCGAGTCGGGTGAGGGGTCTCTTCGGGCAAGCATCAGGCTAGGAAACCGTGCTTCAAAAGCCGTCAAGGTTTTACTGCTACCCCTCCAGAACCTGGGATCCCCCAACGGATCAGGATTTACTTTGAAAAACCTTTTGGTGAAGCCGTTCCTCCACCATTGCCGGGACCAACCCGCTCACCGAGCCGCCGTGATAAAAAATCTCCCGCACCAGGCGCGAGCTTACATAGGTGTAGGAGAGGGCCGGCATCAGAAACACCGTTTCCAGGTCGGGAGCGAGCTTGCGATTCATCAGGGCCATTTGCAGCTCGTATTCGTAATCGGTGAAAGCGCGAATCCCCCGCAGCAATGCCTGGGCTTTCTTCTGCCGCGCGTAATCCACCAGCAAGCCGCTGAAGGTGTCGACGGTTACGTTGGGGATGCCGCGCGTCGCCTCACGCAGCATATCCACGCGCTCGGCTACGGTGAAGAGCGGGTTCTTTTCAAGATTCGTCAGCACCGCAACAATCAGCCGGTGGAAGAGCTGGCTGCCCCGCTCCACCAGGACGAGGTGACCGTTCGTAATCGGATCGAATGACCCGGGATAGATCGCCAGAATCTCAGCCATGAATAGCCTGAAAGTGAGTGCCCCGTGCGCGCACAGCCTTTCAATTCATTCTAGCGTCCGAGCGCGAAAATTGTAAACGGGATAATCTGGCTGCCGTATTTCCTAAAGCGGTGCGAGAGATCAAAAGCCTATGTGAAGAGCAATCGCCAGCGCCAGGCCGCCCGCGAAACTGGTGCCGGCGAAATTGACGATGCCGTTGGTCACCAGGCCGCGCCGTTCGAGCGTCGCGCCCAGCACGCTGTCGAGAAGATTGCCGGCCACGGCGGCGGAGAGCGTGATGATGAATCCCGCGCGCCCGCACAGGCCCAACGCAAAGGCGAGAGCTACAATCAGCGCCGAACCCAGCACGCCCGCGATGGTCCCACTCATACTTACGCCCCCGTCTTCACCCGCAGCCACAGGTTGAAAGCTGGTAATCAGGAAGGCGCGGTTGGAAATCCATTTGCCGATTTCACTTGAAACCGTGTCGCCGGCGGCCTCCGCAAATGCCGCGATCAGAGCCATCAGGAAAGCACCTTCGTGACGCGTGGTAATAACCAGAAGCGAAAAGAATGCGCCGGCGAGGCAGTTGGCCGCAGCCTCGCGCCAGCTTCGCGCTCCCCCGCGCTTTTCCGCGACGCCTTTCGCCGACTTGCGCGCATAACCGAGCCGGGTGGTCGCCGAGCCGATAACGAAAAATGCCAGCATGAGGAGAATGCTCTTGTACCCCCAGCCGAGATAAACCGCCACGCCCAACAGGAATCCCACAGCCGCGCCCGACGGGTTCACCATCTTGAGCCCTAACGCCAGGGCTGCCAGCACCAAATTGACGGCCAAGGCCAGAACGATGCGCCGTCCGAGATAAGGCAAGTTGCTGTCCAGCGCGCGGCGCTCGACGAGAGCCAGGCAGAACATGAATGCGCCGGACACCAGCGGAACCGTAGCGTTGTCATCGAGGCGAACAGGGAGGGACTCGACCACGGCGCCGACAATCGCACCGGCCGCGCAAATTCTGAGAGCAATCTCCGGAGCGATCGCGGGACCCACCCAGCGCATTAAAACGTAGGCACCCGCCGTACCCGCCACCACGAATGACAGGAAGCCGGAAAATGTTTTGGCGCGATTCCACGGAAGCGCGGGTCCGCGCAACGCGCCGCCGGCAATGCTTGCGGTTCCATCACCCAATGCCATGATGGCCCAGGCCGCGGCGGCGACGTACATTTCGTGGCGATAGAAGAGGATGAGTGCCAGGACTGAAATGGGATAAATGATGATGCCGGTCCACACGCCCGCGCCCGGTGCGCTCACCGGGCTTTTTCTGAAATCCGCCCCCATGCGTGGCAGGACCGCGACATTAAAGAGCAGCGCCAGCAGCGCGCACCCCGCGGCCTGCTGCCAGGTGAGATAGGGCAGCAGGAAGGCGAAAATCAGCATGGACATGTGGACGATTTTCCGCGTGGAGAGCAGCGGCGCGCGCGGCCGTGCAACGGCTGTGCTGGTTTCGTGCATAGACGTCGGTACCGGAGAATTTCCCTGCTTCAGATCAGATCGGCAAACACATTTCCGAATTCATTCCGAAATTGCGGGAGGTAACATCCCCCTGAGGGTCTTGAGCAAGCCTTCTTCCAGCGGTACAACGCGATATCCCAGGTCGCGAGCCGCCTTGGCGCTCGAGTAAACCCAATCGTGTTTGAAAATCTCGACCACGCCAGGAGTAAGCTGCGGCGTGTGCCGGGACCAGCGGGCGCGCGCCAGTTCCATTGCGCCAGCGAGTTTCCCCATGGCAAAAGGAAGATGCCGCACCTTGTTTCGAACCTTGGTGAAATCCGCGAGCAAGCGGAAAAAATCGTTCAATGAACGATTGTCGCCGGCCAGCAGGTATTCTTCCCCCGGCACGCCTTTTTCGAGCGCGACGAGGTGCGCGGCGGCGACCTCCGGCAGAAACGCGAAGCTCCAACGCTGCTCTCCTGAACCCAGCAGGCCCGGAAATTTTCCGGCGAGATATTGGTCGATCATGCCACCCATCAAGTTGCCCTCGGTTCGGGGCCCCGGACCGTAGATAACTCCAGGGAAGGTGGTGATCACGGGGAAGCGGCGCTGCGCCTCAGCGCGTACCCATTCAAGCGCGCGCGCCTTCGATTCCTCATAGGCGTCGGAAAACGGTCCGGCGTGTCGCAGCCCTTCGGCCGCGTTCACATCCGTGGAGGGACCGAGCGCGATGAACGAAGAGGTGTACACCACCTTCTTCACACCCGCTTGTTCAGCGGCTTCGAGCAGGGTCCTCAGGCCGTCTACATTAACGCGAGTGAATTCGCGCGAATCCCGCACCCACATCTTGACGACGGCGGCGGTGTGAATCACTGCGTCGATGCCCTGAAGCGCCCGGCGCACGGCGTCGCGATCGCACAAATCACCGATGACGACTTCGCAGGGGCTTGCCGCGGGGTTGAATTCCAGGCGGCTCGCCTCGCGCGCCAGCACGCGAAACCGTTCGCCCCGCGCGAGGAGTTGGCGGGCAATTCCCGAGCCGAGATAACCTGTTGCGCCGGTTAAGAGAAGCATGGCTTTAGCGAATCAAGTATGCCCCCGCCAGCCCCAAATGGCCAACCATCATCATCATGTACATGTGGTGCCAGGAGGGATGGTTTTCGCCCTCGGTAACCAGCCGGTGCGGGTCCTTGTTAATCAAGTAAGCCACGTAACCACCCCAGACGAGCATGATAACGCTCAGCACCAAGATGGCCGCGGGATTACCGCTCAGCACGTGCAGCGCGAGCCCGAGCGGCAACATCAGCCAGGGCAGAATGAACGACGGTGTGATGGCGCGGGCGCTCCACGTGGCGCCGAACTTTACCGGCAAGGTGATGCATCCGGCCGCTCGGTCGCCTTCGATATCGGCGAAATCCTTGGTGGTGGTCGCGCCTAGCAGAAATACCAGATAAATCGACCCGATGTACCACGGTTCAATCGAGCTCAACACTGTGGCCACGGCCGCCCAACCCGCCACTTTTAGGAGGCATCCACGAATGAGTGCAATGATCAAATTTGATCCGATGGGATGGCGCTTCAATCGCACCGGGGGCGCGGAGTACGCGAACGTGGAGATTGCCGCAATGACGTAGATCACGAAGGTCTGAAGATTCACCACCCATACCATCGCCAGCGCCAGAACGTAAGCCGCAGCGCTGAAGACCCACGCCTGGCGAAGCGTGAGCGCGCCCGAGGGAAGCGGCCGGTGCGGTTTGTTGATACGATCGTTGGTGAGGTCGCAAATCTGGTTCAGCCCGTTGGAAGCGGCATTCAGAACGCCCGCGGCCAGCACTGCCAGTCCGACATGAAGAACGTTGAAGGAAGCGCGCGTGGCTCCATAGCCCAAGAGCGCGCCGGAAAAGATTCCGGTCATGGGAGGAACCAGCGTAAACGGACGGGAAAAAGTCCAATAAGTTCGCAGGGAGCTCATCTGGGCGTATTTTCAGGCTTCGGTGAAGATGTGACAAGAGGAAAAGAGTGGGAGGTGGGAGGTCGTGGGTCTGTAGCGCGGGTGTCCCCACCCGCGTTTGCGATTGACGACAAGGGGCGGGTGGGGACGCCCGCGCTAAAACTGGCGGCGTTCTTGACACGCTTGCGACGCTGCGCCATTCTGAACTCACCATGACGCTTGCGCCGATCTCCGTTGCCTGCCCGCAATGCGGCTCCGCCGACGTGCTCTATTCCTGCAAGCCGGAGTGCTGCTACAACCACGTCTGCAACCGTTGCTACACCACGTTCGAGCTAGAGACGACGCGGGTGGGAGAAGTTAAGGAGAATTTTGAAGTCCCGCCGGACCCCGACCCCAGCGCCCCCACCGCGCCCTGCGCGCGCTGCCACGAGCCGAAGGTTTTCGCAATTAGCAACGTGGGCCCGCCGCAGCAATTCGTGTGCGCGGCGTGCAAGGCGCTGCTTACGCTCGGATACACGGAGATTGCGCCGGCATGAGCGGCTTCGGCTGGCAGGACTTCCAGCCTCAGACCTTCTGATTGCGCGATACACCATCTTGGTGTATTTTATGTGTATGCGAACAAACATCAACATCGACGACCGCTTACTCGCTCGAGCCCGCAAGTTAACGCGCCTGCACACCAAGCGCGAAATCGTCCACAAGGCGCTCGAAACGCTTGTACAAAGTGAAGCGCGGAAAGGCATCTTGCTCTACCGCGGCAGCGGGATTTGGAGAGGGGACCTGAAAGCCCTGCGGAGAGACCGCGCTTGATCCTGGTCGATACTTCCGTATGGATCGATTTTTTCAACTCGTCGCAAGGGCCGGCTGGGAACGAGATGGAGAGACTGATTCGGTCGAACGCACCCCTGGCTCTCACCGGGCTGGTGGTCGTCGAGGTTTTGCAGGGGCTCCGGCGAGATATTGATCCCGTCGCCGACCTACTGGCACGCTGGCCTTTGATCGAGCCAGGCGGCTTCACCACTTATGCGGAAGCGGCACGGATATCCCGCCAGGCGCGGGCACGCGGCGCTACTGTTTCCACAGTGGATACCTTGATTGCCGCCGTGGCACTGGAATTTGGCGCAACGCTCTTTACCCTGGATCAAGACTTTCGGCAGCTCGCCTTCACCGGCCTTCAAGTTTATTAAAACAATCGGAAGCTGACTTCCACCTCGACTTGCACGGGCACGGGTACGCCTTGTCGCAGCCCCGGCTTGAATTTCCAAGTGCTCACCGTTTTCACTGCTTCCTCATCTAAATGCATGCCCAAAGGCTTCACCACGCGGACGTTTCGCACGTTGCCCTGCGCGTCAACGATGATTAACAAGAGCACGGTTCCCTGGAATTTTGCCTTGCGGGCGTCTTCGGAATAGGCAGGTTCAGGCGAGTATATCGGAACAGGCTCGCTGACCTCTCCGCCAACGCTGAACGCACCTCCGCAGCATCCGCCGTTCTCACCGGGGCCTGCGCCGGGACCGCTCCCGGGCCCGATTCCAGTTCCCTTGCCTGAACCGATAACCGCGCCAGTGCCCGGACCCGGTGATGCCGGCCCTGCGATGCCATAGGGATCGCCCCAGGGCATATCCAGCTTCATTGCCGGAAGTTTCAGCTCCGGGGGACCGACCAGCGTCGCAGGCGCGGAAAGAGGCGGCGGGACGCGTGGAATAACGGCTAAAGGTGGAGCGACCTGCACTTGGGAGAAGGGCGGAAGAGCTCCGCGCGTGGCGGGGCGCGGCACTCGCATGCCGCTGCCTCCACCTCCGTGAGTCGCATCGGCCTTGCCGTGGAGTTCCGGAGG
>JASHTZ010000758.1 GCA_030040295.1 Terriglobia bacterium
GGCGGGTGCGGGACGAATTGGACGAACTTGCCATCCGCTGCTATTCCACGCACAACGAATTGAAGTCGTTTACGCCCGAAGGCATGGACAAGGCGATGGAGTTGAACCGGGTCCTGGGAACTCGCTACATCGTTCTCGCCTCTCCCGGCGAAGTCAGCGGCCTGGACGGCTGGAAGCGCGTCGCGGCGACCCTGAACCATGCGAATGAAGCGTTCAAACCCCAAGGCTTTCACGCGGGTTATCACAATCACGATGCCGAATGGAAACCCCTCGACGGAAAAAAGCCCATGGAGTTGCTCGCCGCGGAGTTGGACAAGAGTATCATGCTGCAACTGGATGTAGGTTCGTGCCTGGCGGCCGGCAGCGACCCCGTCGCTTGGATTAAGAGCAACCCCGGCCGCATCCGCTCGATGCACGTCAAAGATTGGTCACCGCAGAAGGGCTATAAGGTGCTGACCGGCGAAGGAATCGCGCCCTGGAAGAAGATCATCGCCGCCGCCGAGAGCGTTGGGGGAATTGAGTACTACCTGATCGAGCAGGAAGGCAGCAACCTGCCTGAGCTCGAGACCGTGCGGCTCTGCCTCGTGGCATTTCGCAAGCTGCTGGCTTAAGTCATCCTGATGAGTCGGCCCGAGGGAATTGAATTGCTCCGGTAAGATTGGGTTCACTTTCCGTTCCGCACCAGGGATTAAGTGCCCATGAATGACCATCGCAAGATCATCGTCTTCATTGCAACCAGTGTTGACGGGTTCATCGCTCGCCTCGACGGCAGCTACGAC
This sequence comes from Terriglobia bacterium, assembly GCA_030040295.1. GTDB lineage: Bacteria > Acidobacteriota > Terriglobia > UBA7540 > UBA7540 > Bog-366. The sequence continues at coordinate 780 of JASHTZ010000758.1, forward strand.
TGGCTGGAGCGGCCGCGCCCGCCCGGCAACTACGGCTATGGCGCCTTCTTCAAATCCATCGATACAATCCTTTGGGGGAAGAGGACCTATGACCAGGCGATTGCGAAGTTCAAGGGCAAGGGCGTGGGAACCGGGCCCGAGGTTAAGAACTATGTGTTCACGCACCGCGCGCCGGAGTCCGCGCCCCCCGGTGTCGAGTTTGTGAACGAGGCCGTGGAAGCATTCACGCACCGGCTTCGCGCCCAGACTGGAAAAGATATCTGGATGATGGGCGGCGGGCAAATCATTGCCTCGTTTCTGGACGCAGGCCTGATTGATGAGTTCCGAATCCATGTGATTCCGACGCTCATCGGCGAAGGCATTCCGCTGCTCCAGCCGCGCCACCGCCACGTGCGGCTCGCACTGCGGGGCGTGACGCACTTCCCCGACGGCGTCGTGCAACTGGTTTACGCTGTGCCGAAGGAATCAAGCGATTCAGACGGCCACGGGCCCTGAAGATGTTCTCGTGAATCTCATGGAAAGATTTTCCCTCGCTATCGTTTAAGTATCGATTCGAAATCCTGAATTGGCATCCGTTATTTCCGGAAGCCCTTCTACGGACCGTGCCGATCCAGGACCCGTTTGAAACCCTGCCCGCCGCCGAAGCACATTAATCGGTCGGATTGCTCTTAAACTTGGTGCTACAATATCGAAAGCATCCGACCCCGGGTTTAGCGACATGGCGAAGGGTCCAGAGGCGTTGGTATGACGGTCACGGCGAAATACGAAGGTGGGGTGTTCAAGCCTCTTGAAAACGTGAGCCTTAGCGAAGGCACGATTGTGGAGGTTCAATTGCCTTCCGCCGCCCGACCCAAGAGCAGACCCCGCTCAGTAGGGGATTTTGCCTTCTACGGCATTTGGAAGGACCGGAGGGACATCGTCGATAGCGTGGAGTTCGTCAACCATCTCAGGCGCAACCTCCGTAGTTGAATGCGCCCGCACCCTCCATGCCCTACCTTGTTGACAGCGACGTCCTGATTGACATTTCGCGCGGCAAACAGGCAGCGCGTGATTACGTGGACGCGCTCACGGATCGCTGGGTGATTTCGCAAGTCACCGCGCTTGAGCTCATTGTGGGCGCTCGTGATAAACGCGACCTTGCAGCCGTTGATGCCTTCCTGTCAGCAATTGTAATCGTTCCTCTTCGTGAACCCATAGGAAACAGGGCCTATGAGATTCTAAAGCTCTATGCGAAAACCGACGGCCTGCACGTTTTCGATTCCCTTGTGGCTGCTACGGCTATGGTGGAAGGTCTCACTCTGGTAACCAAGAACCAAAAACATTTTCGAATGATTGCGGGCCTGCAGTTGGAGATCCCCTCATACTGATTTGCGAACGAGAAACAGTGCCCGCCGACTACCGGACGTTACGCGCAAGACGCTACCGCACTCCAAGATGAAGCGCTCCGGCCCAAAGCCTTCATACAATGGTGCTCAGATCGGCGCTACAGCGAACTGCATCACCACAAGGCCCTCTGCCAGAACCCCGTAAAATCCCCGCGAATCTGGGGTAGAATGGCGCACGCGTGGAGCTTACTCAAACGATTTGGGGGAAAAGATGAGACGCACAGCCAGTTCACCGGCCCGCAAAATGGCGAGCCGGATATTCCTGGGGCTTCTAATTATTTCGGCATTCTTCGCGGGCGCGCTTCCGGCGGCGGCGCAAGGCGACGTTTCCGGCTTCTGGGTTCTGAACGTCCCGACGGGCGACGGCAACATGATGAAGACGTTCTTCGACTTCAAGCAGTCCGGCCAGGAAATCACCGGAGACGCGTACATCCGCAACCGGAAGTTCGCGATCACTGACGGCAGCCTGCGCGGGAGCAAATTGCACCTCGAGGTTTCGCTTTCGGCACAGCACCCGGAGCGGAAGGTGACGTATGACGGAACCTTTGACGGCACGAAACTTTCGCTGAACGTGATTTATCCCGAACGCCCCATCGAGCAGGCGGAAGGAGAGCGGAGCACGCCCGACGCCATGGCGCCGCCCGCCAAGATTGAGCCGCCGGCGCTTCACGATGTTGCCGACAACGGCCTGGCGCTCACTCCGCCCATGGGCTGGAACAGTTGGAACAAGTTTGCGGGACGAGTGGATGACGTGACCGTGCGCACCATGGCCGATGCCATGGTTTCGAGCGGCATGAAAGACGTGGGTTACATCTACATCAACATCGACGACACCTGGGAGGGCCCTCGCGACGCGGAGGGAAACATTACCGGCAACAAAAAGTTTCCCAACATGAAGGGCCTGGCCGAATACGTCCATTCCAAGGGCCTGAAGATCGGGATTTATTCCTCGCCGGGCCCGCAGACGTGCGCAGGCTACGAAGGCTCTTACGGCCATGAGGAGCAGGACGCCAAGACCTACGCCGCCTGGGGATTCGATTACCTTAAATATGATTGGTGCAGCGCCGGCCGCATCTACAAGCC
>JASHTZ010000759.1 GCA_030040295.1 Terriglobia bacterium
TGATCGTCATGCAGTCGACGCTGGGCGCAGCGATGGCCATTTCAAGACAGCGCCTGGAAGGAACCGCCCTGGGGGCTTTAATGGGAGCCCTGTTCGCCACCTATGCGGGCCAAAACGTCGCCGGGTTTGGAGCCGGTGTCCTCCTGTGCGGATTGATTTGCGCAGTTCTTCACCTCGAGCGCAGCGCCTACCGCTACGCTGGAATCACGCTGGCGATCATCGTGTTCGCGGCGCGCTCGCTGCCGGCCTGGGTTATCGCCATTCACCGCTTCATCGAAATTTCTCTGGGAATCGTCGGGGGATTGCTTCTGACCGCGGCATGGCCAGAGGCAACAACCGCAACGAAGTAGGCAGGAGCTTCCCGGGGCTTGACTGCTCACCCCAGGAATCTCGTGTAGTGCGCCACGCAGATTGCAACTTATGCTGAGCCCCAACGGGGCGAAATAACGAAGCCCAGGCCGAAGGCCTGGGTTGAGAGTGCGCGGCAAAGGTCTGAATTCAAGCCCTGAAGGGGCGAAATAGGTATTCCACCCCTTCAGGGCCGGGGGTTGTTGCGGCTTCGACGACCCAGGCCGTTGGCCTGGGCTTTGGTAGATCGCCCCGTTAGGGCTCAAAAAGCGGCCTCCAGAAGTTGCATTATTTACGACGCACCACACTAGCCGCTCGCCTCAACGGATTTGCAACTCTCCCTTCCCTCCCGGTGGAAGTCTGCTACACTCTTTTCCCGCAGGCGCTCCTTTTTGAATCCAACTGGAGGCACGTCATTATCATGCGATTAAAAATTCTGCCCGGGATCATTTTGCTGGCGTGCGCGAGCGTTGCGGGTCAAATGCCCATGACCCATCAGCACATGCAGGAGCCCAACGCCAAATTTCGCGAGCTTCCTCCTCCGCCGCTCATGCAGGGAATCGGCGATGCCAGCATGAAAATCACCACCGATTCCGAGCAGGCTCAGGCGTATTTCAATCAAGGTCTACGGCTGCTGCACTGTTTTTGGGACTTTGAAGCTTACCGGGCGTTTAAGGAAGCCGCGCGCCAGGACCCTTCGGCGGCAATGGCCTACTGGGGAATCTTCGAATCCCTGAAATTGAGCGGGCGCCACGGGGGCGTGCAGGAGGAAAAGAAGGAGGCGCTGGCCAAGGCCCAATCGCTTGCCGAGCATGCCTCCGATCATGAACAGTTGTACATTCGCGCGGCGGAGCACGAAGACAAAGCAGGCGATTCCAATGAATCCGCTGCCTACCGGCGGGCGATGGAAACCCTCATCGACCGTTACCCGGATGATTTGGATGCTCAGGCATTTCTCGCTCTCGAAGAAATGCACGGGTACGACCTCAACGGCAAGCCGCGCGACGGCCAACTGTACTCAGAGTCAATCCTGCGCAATCTGATCACAGCTCATCCCGATGACGCGGCCGCGCACCATTACTGGATTCACGCCATGGAAGACAGCTCGCGGCCTGAGGATGCCCTGCACAGCGCGGACGTGCTGGGCGGCTTGGCGCCCAATTCCGGCCACATGGTCCATATGCCGGGGCACATCTACTGGCGAGTGGGAGATTACGAGCGCGCGCGGCAATCTTTCATCGCCTCGGTGCGCGTGGATGAAGCTTACATGGCGGCGCAGCAGATTCGCCCGGAAGAAGATTGGAATTATGCTCACAACCTCGCCTATTTGATCGCCGCCTGCGCGGAGGCCGGCCGCTATCAGGAAGGTTTGCAGTGGGCCGCCAAGCTGCGCGGCATGCCCGCACCCACGGGAATGACTTCCGCGCGCTTTGCGGTTTGGGCGGGCGGAAGCGTGGCGCGAGTGCGAATCCGATTTGGCGATTGGAAAGCGGTGCAGAGCGAGTCCGTAGAGTTCGGAAGCGGCGAGAATCCCCCCAGTCCGGCGGCCAGGGGTTACGCCCAAGGCCTCAGCCTCTACGCCCAGGGCATGGATGCGGTCGAGCAGACTGGCGCGAAGCGGGCGCTCGAAAAGTCTGAAGCCCTGGACGCCATGCTCTGGCGCTTGCAGGCCTCCAAACCGAAGGCCAAAGAAAAAGACGAAGACAAAGACAAACAGCTAACCCAGGAACCCGCAGTGGATGATCCCACTCCCGTGTTGAACCTCCTGGGAACAATGTCGCTCGATCTGCGCGCCAACATCGACGCCATTCAAGGACAGGAAGACGAGGCACAGAAACTCTTTGAGAAGGCCATTGAGAACGAGAAGGACCTCGGTTATTCCGAACCTCCACAATTCTTCCGCCCCGAGCAGGAAAGCCTGGGCTATGCCTACCTGAATTCTCATCAATGGGAAAAAGCCCGCGCAGCCTTCGATCAAGCCCTGAAGCAACGCCCCAAGAGCGGCCACGCGCTCTACGGAATCGCGCGGTCGTACGAATTGGCCGGTGACGCGCCCAAGGCGACGCAAGCCTATCGTGATTTCCTGGCAAGCTGGCAGAACGCCGACCCTGATTTGCCGCAAGTGAAGCAGGCCAAGAGTTGGCTCGCTGCCCACGCGCAGTAAGCAGAAAGCACCCCTCGGATTGCCTTTGGCCTAAAACAGTTCTCCCCGCATCACAGTCACCGCCTGCCCACCCAGCTTCACGCGGCCGTCCACGACGCGAATCTTCACGACGCCGCCGCGCGCCGAGGCTTGAAATGCCACAAACTCCGTTTTGCCCAGCCGCTTGACCCAGAAAGGACCTAGAACGCAATGCGCTGATCCCGTGACGGGATCTTCGTTTACACCCGCGGCGGGCGCGAAAAATCGAGATACGAAATCGAATTCTCCGCCCTCGGCGCGAGCCGTCACGATCACTCCGCGCGCCTTGGCGCGCTTCAGCAGGGCAAAATCAGGCTCGAGATTGCGCACCGCCCGCTCGGAATCCGCCTCGACCAGGTAATCAAACTGGCTTTTCCCTACATAGCGCGGCGCAATGCCCAGTCCGTTCACCAATTCATCCCAGGGATTGGAAGCCTCCTCCGGCTTCGCCGGAAAATCGAGTTCAATCCAATCGCCTTTGCGGTCCGCCGTCAGCAACCCGCTCAGCGTGTGGAAGCGCGCCTGCTCATCCGCCCGAAGCACTCCCGTCTCCCAAAGGATGTGCGCACTGGCAAGCGTCGCGTGCCCGCATAACGCCACCTCCGTCGTCGGAGTCAGCCAGCGCAGATTAAACCCGTCGTCTTTGGGCACCAGGAACGCGGTCTCCGACAGATTCATCTCCCGCGCCACGTCGCGCATCCAGTCTTCGGGCGCGGGGCTGGAGAGAATGCAAACTGCCGCCGGATTTCCCGCGAAAGCGCGGCTGGCGAACGCGTCCACTTGATAAATTGTCTGCGCCATGGCGTCTCCTTCCTCACCCGTTCAATCTCGCGCAACCTCAGGAGTATACGTTGGCATCAGTAAACGCGCACAGCAAGAGCCAATCGTCCCGTTTCCGAATGAAGCCAACGCGCCGGCCGAGGCGCTGGAACTCATAACCAGCGGCAAGTTTCACGATGCTTTAACGGCCCAAGGCGCAAGCGAGTTACCTGGCGCTTTTGAAATGTTCATCAAAGAAGTCCGCTGTGGCGTGGTAAGCGGTAATCCAGTGCTCGTAAGTCAGGAAGTCGTGGATTTCATCGGGAAACACGATCTGCTTGAACTCCACGCCCTGTTTGCGCAGCGCCTCCACAAGCTGGACCATGTTGGAGAAGGAGACGTTGCGGTCGTCATCGCCCTGGATCAACAAAACCGGTGAGCGCCAGGTCTTCACGTCGGCCATAGGTGAAGACTCATACGCCACGCGCGCCCAATCCTCGAGCTTCTCGGGATTTTCGGCGGGCAGCGTGTGCGGAACTTCCAGGTTCCAATCGTGCACGCCGTGAAAATCCACGCCGCAGGCAAAGAGGTCGGACGCGCGCGCCAGTCCCAAGGCCGTCAGGTAACCTCCGTAGGACCCGCCCCAAAGGCCGATGCGCGCCGGGTCAACGTCCGGGCGCGAGCGCAGATAGAGGCCGGCTCCCAGCACGTCATTGAACTCACTCGCCCCCGTGGCGCCGTAGTTCAGCGCCTCCCGAAATTCCATTCCATATCCAATCCCGCTGCGATAATTCACAGAAAGAACGATATAACCTCGGCTGGCAAGATATTGATTTTCGGCATAAGCATTGTGGTAATACTGCATGTAATGCCAGCCGAGCAGCATCTGCCGGCGTGAGCCTCCGTGGAAAAACACCAGGGCAGGATGCCGTTCGCCGGGCCGGGCGTCTGAGGGAATGAAGAGCTGGCCGTGCAACCTCAGCCCATCCGCGCCGGAAAGGATGACCTGCTGGGGCTCAACCAGCTTCGCGGCGGGAAAATCCTTGGGCATGGAATCAGGCGCCAGGTCGTGCATTTCGCCATCCGACCCCACTTGCGCGGGCCGGGCCGGCCAGCGCGCGTCGGAGCGCAGCAGCGCGATGTGCTGCCCATCGCTCAGAGGCGTGGGGGACCACTCGATTCCCTGCCCCAGGGTCAGCCGCTCGGGCCGATCTGCCTCCGCTGATTCCTTCCACAAGTGCCGCCGGTCAATGTCATCCTGATTGGAATTGAAAACCACCTCGCGGCGATCCGGCGTGATCTCCAAATCCTCAACTTCAAAGGTGTCTCCTGGGGTCATGAGATGTGCCGTGCCGCCGTTTAAAGGGATGGAATAAAGATGTTCCCAACCGTCGCCCTCCCACGGGAAAATCAGGCGGTCATCCGCCATCCATTGCAATTGTTGCCGTGCCGCCAGGGCGTGAAAAACGCTTCCCCGCCCCGCGCGCGCTTTCCAGACCTCACGGCCTTCGCCAGTCGCAACATCGGCGACCCGAATCGACCACGGCGGACCCTCACGGTGAGGGCCAAATGCCTCACCGTCGGACCTGGCCGGGATTCGGATAAAGGCGATTTGCTTCCCATCCGGCGACCACTCTGGTTCAACGTCGTGATCCACGCTCGGATCGAGGAATTCCAAACTTTGTCGCGCGAAATCGTAAACGGCGATGAAGCTGTGATCGCCGCGCACGCTCACAAACGCCAGCTTTGAGCCGTCCGGGGAGAACTTCAGATCCTCAGCCGTGCCCCGCGCGTGGATGAGCTGTGTGGGTTTCTCGCTGCTGCTCAGCTTGAGGGACCAAACCTGTTCTTTGTCAATGAACATCACTTCATCGCCCTGGGGAGA
>JASHTZ010000760.1 GCA_030040295.1 Terriglobia bacterium
TGGAAGGGGTGCGCGACCGCCTGGAGGTCGTCGAGGGCGACATCCGGGCGATTCCGCCGGACCTGCTCGACGGTGTCGATGCCATCATCAATCTCGCCGGCCTCTCGACCGAACCAGCAGCTGAGTATCACCCGGAGGCCAATCACGATATCAACTTTCGAGCCGCCGTAAAATTGGCGAAACTTGCCAGGGAGAAAAGGGTGAGGCGTTTCATCCAGGCCTCCTCAGGATCAATTTATGACGTGGGCGCCGGGAATCCGGAGAAGGACATCGTTCATTGCGAAGATTCGCCGGTCGCCCCCTTCCGGGTGTACTCAATCAGTAAGCGCGAAGCCGAGAAGGAAATCCTCGGGCTGGCGGATGAAACCTTCACGCCCGTAGTCCTTCGTAAGGGCTCGGTTTACGGTTATTCACCGCGTATGCGCTTCGACCTCGTGGTGAATGCCTTCGTGTTGAGCGCACTTCAGACGGGGCGACTGCTTCTCCACAACGGCGGGGAAATGTGGAGGCCGCTGGTCAGCGTGCAAGACGCCGCCAGGGCTTACCAGTTGATGTTAGAGGCCCCCGTCGTACAAATTGCAGGCCAAATTTTTAACGTGGCAAATGGGAACTACCGCATCTCCGAACTGGCCCTGCGGGTGCGCAATAAGCTTTCTGAGACCGGCATTCGTTGCGACCTGCAGCCGGACTACCGCTACCAAAACCTCCGAAGCTGCCAGGCCTCGGGAAGAAAGATTGCAGAACGGCTCAAATTCATTCCCAGAGTGACCGTGGAAGAGACTGTCCAGGACCTTGCCGAAAAAATCCGTGACGGAATCTTCCCTGACCTCTCTGACGCCGTGCTCCACAATATCCGATGGCTCGACCTGCTGGAGGAAACCCGCGTGAAACTCGGCTATCCAAACTCAGTCCTGGATCTGAGCCTCGAAGGTTTGAAGTTAGTGCGGACGTCAGCGTCCAATCCAAGCCGTGTGTCCGCGAGAAAGTAAAGCTGAGCGAGTGCAAAGGTGGGAAGAATTGTTCTGCTGGGAGCGAACGGTCAACTGGGCAATGATCTCGCCCAAGTGGGCACGAATTACAATTTCGACCTCGCCTGCCTGACGCACGCCGACATCGAGATTGCCGATCCTGCCTCCGTTGAGCAAGTTCTCTCCGGCTTAGAACCGGAAGTCATCTTGAACACAGTGGCTTGCCACGGAGCAAGCCAGCATACACCCGCTGAACAGGAAGCCTTCTTCCGGGTTAATGGGCTAGGCGCGTGGCATTTGGCGCGCTTCTGCCAGCGACACGGATGCCTCCTCGTCCATTTCAGTACGGATTACGTCTTCGGGATGGAACGAACCCGCTCACGCCCATACGCGGAAGAGGACCCACCTTGTCCGGTAAACATATACGGAGCGTCGAAGCTCGCCGGCGAGCAACTGGTGCGGGCCTTTTGCTCGAAGCACTACGTGATCCGAATCGCCAGTGCATACGGGAGTGCCGGTTGTCGGGCAAAAGGAAAATCCAACTTCGTCAAAATGGTGCTCAGCAAGGCCCAGAATGACGAAACCTTAAAGGTGGTGAATGACCAATTCATGAGCCCCACTTGGACACATGTCGCGGCAGAAAAGACATATGAACTCATCGACTCTGGGGCTCCTTTCGGCCTCTATCATATGGCAGGCCGTGGTCAGTGCACTTGGTACGAATTTGCTCGCGAAATCGTGCGGCTTGCGCGGTTGCCAACCCGAGTCGAGCCGACGGCCACACCCGTGGAAGGGCCCGACGCGGCCTTCCTTCGTCCTCGGTGGACCGCCATCGAGAACTATATGCTGCGCCAAGCCGGATTGTCTGATCTCCCCGACTGGCGTGAGTGCCTTGAAGAGTACATTGAGACGCACGAGCAATCTGGTGTGACTAAGGACGCGGTTCCCTCGCCGTCAGTACCACGATAGTCAGAACAGCCTGAGATGAAAAGTACGTTAACGTTGCCTGCATCAGTGTCGATCTGCTCAGAGCGATCCAGCAATTGGGATATAACGGTGCTTCGGTGCACTAAACGGGCCTTCGACATAATCATTTCCTCCTTGCTTCTCGTACTGCTTGCCCCGTTACTCGTGGGGCTGGCCGTCGGCGTGAAGCTCTCGTCGCGCGGACCGGCACTCTACAAATGGAAAGTTGTTGGCCTGGGGGGGCGCCCGTTTACCGGATATAAGTTCCGTTCCATGCACTCTGATGCTGACTTGAAAAAACGGCAGCTCGAATCCTTAAACGAAATGCAAGGGCCGGTATTCAAACTTAGGAATGATCCGCGAATCACCACCTTCGGCGCGTGGCTACGGCGTTACAGTCTCGATGAATTGCCCCAGCTTTACAACGTGCTCAAAGGGGATATGAGCCTCGTGGGTCCGCGTCCGCCGCTTGTCACTGAGTACCAACGATTTACCGACTTCCACAAATTGAAGCTGATGGTAAAGCCTGGAATCACTTGCCTGTGGCAGGTGAATGGGAGGAACAGCATCAGTAACTTTGATGACTGGGTAAGGCTCGACCTAGAGTATATTCACACCTGGTCCTTGCGGCTTGATTTCAGGATCCTGCTGAAGACGTTTGCTGTTGTTTTGGCCGGCACCGGAAGGTGAAGTCGCAATCTCAATGGTTCTTGCCAGAGCCTGCGATGTTTGCACGCGCCCGCGACTCCTCAGGTATTGTGTCGGGGCACGCTTCAGCGCCCGCACCTTGAAAACCACTTATCCCGCCTCACAAACACCCCGCCATCGCTTGAAAGGCTCAAATCAATCGTGAATATCCCCCGAATTCGTCCGCAAGCGTATCGATTCATTCCAAGAAAGATGTCCAGAATTGAAAAGCCAGGGGATCAGAAGCCACATCCCCGAGCGGCCTTGTATTTGCTTTGCATCGCATGGGGATTACTTGTGCTTTTTGGTGTGCAGGCATTGGCAGACGAGCCCTTGGGATCCACATACGTCCCAATGGATAGCTGGGTCTATGCCGCATTTGATCGCTTGGCAGGATTGGATGTAATCAACAAACAGTTTGTAGGCTTGCGCCCCTGGACAAGACTCCAATGCGCACAACTGGTGCTGGATGCTGAGGACAATCTCGAGAATACAGTTGGCAACAATGAGGAAGCCCAGCCACTGCTCGATGCCCTCAATCGGGAATTCAGTGAGGAATTGAATTTACTCAATGGGAGTCCGGCGCGCAGAGCTGAAGTAGAGTCGGTGTATACGCGCGCCCTGGGAATTTCCGGCACACCGTTGCGCGACGGCTACCATTTCGGGCAAACCCTCACGGATGACTTCGGCCGGCCATTCAATACCGGGTTCAACAACGTCTCCGGATTTTCCGCTCGCGCGGTGCGCGGCCGATTCTTTGCCTACCTGCGAGGCGAATATCAATTCTCACCTGCATATGCCGGCCTTACACCGTCGCAGCAGGCTTATCTTGAGCAGGCAGACGGCACGCCGACTGCAATCAATTCCCAGGCAACCGCAGCAACGGACCACTTCGACCTCCTGGATACTTATGCGGGCATGCGCATTTCGATCTACGATATAACGTTCGGCAAGCAGACCCTCTGGTGGGGACCGGGAACACTGGGGCCCATGCTCGCCAGCGACAATGTTGATCCGATTCTGATGCTCAGAATAAACCAGGTGCAACCAATCGTTTTGCCGGGATTCTTGTCGTTTATGGGACCAGTTAGGGTACAGGCATATTTAGGCAGACTGTCCGGCAATGAATATCCTCGAGGCCCCTATGTTCATGGAGAGAAGGCATTGCTCAAACCCACTCGGAATCTCGAAATAGGATTTTCGCGGACCACGGAGGCATTCGGCCAAGGAATCCCTCTGACCTTGCACAATCTGTTCGCGACGTATTTCAGCGTAACGGACATTTGTTGTACGGCCAATCCGCAGGATTTTCCCGGAAAGCGCGAATCCGGAATGGATTTGTCCTACCGTCTCCCCTTTCTACGCAAGTGGGCGACAATCTACACCGATGATTTGAGCGAAGATGACATAAGCCCGCTGGTCGATCCCGGGCGGGCCATGTACAATCCCGGACTCTATCTTTCCCAGCTTCCCCATCTTAGGAGTTTTGATTTTCGGGTCGAAGTTGCCAACACCGGCTCACAGAATGAACACGCTTACTCAAGCTTCTTCTATAAGGCTGCATTTACGAACAAAGGATTCCTCATGGGCGATGCAGTCGGGCAATGGGGAAAGGAGTTTGACGCCAGTACGACTTATTGGCATTCACCGCGGCAGCGGCTAGAGATCGGATGGAATGAGCACCGTGTCGCCAAGGAGCTCATCCCGAATGGCGGGGCGCAGGATTCTGTGAGGATCAAAGCCGATTGGTTGACGAAAAAGGACATGGAATTCTCCGCCCTGATCCAGCACGAGAGATGGTCCTTCCCATTTCTCGCCACCGGCAAGCAGAGCGATAACGTATTTTCATTGCAACTCACTTTTTATCCCAAAAAGCTCCAACCGCGCACGGCGCTCAAGGATTTTGATTAGCTAGATCCCCCCAAATCCACCCTTCTCCTGCCCTGAACCCTTCAAGAGTTTTTCCCCTCCTTTGACAGCACTCTCCTTAATTCGCAATGTTATCAAACGCGTAGAATCTGCGAATGCGTGACCAGCAACGCGGTCTGGGCGACGACATCTGTCAGGTAGGCATGACGACATAATTGCATCGAGATGTGCGAATCCACGGATATAATACTTAACAATGGCAGCGGATGAAGAGGGAACGCGTGTTTCCTGAATCGTGCAAGAAGTTCCTGAAACCTTGGATCCCACGAAGCTTGCGGGGAGCTTATCATCGCTTGCGAGGCCGCCCCATTGGCCATATCTTGAATCAAAGAGATGATTATCCGCAGCTCAAACAGGTGGGGATTGAGGAATTGTTCCCCGGCATCGGTTCCCTCGCTGCCCGTCTCCCTCTGATCGCAACCAATGGCGAGGATTCATCGCCCCTCCCGCCCCGTGAATTGGCGGTATTGGGGGCAATCTGCCTGTACTGTAAGCCCAGGCGCGTCTTCGAAATCGGAACCTACCAAGGGGGGTCCACGCTGGTTATTGCACTCAATACCCCAGAGGACACGGTGGTCTACACCCTAGACCTCGATGCTTCGGCGCGGCAAACTCATAAGCACGGACTCGGTACTGGCGGGTTCCCGCAATTCGAGGTTGGCTCGCATTATCGGGGAAGCCCCGTCCAGTCAAAAGTCCGCCAGCTTTTGGGTAACTCCGCGACCTATAATTTCGAGCCCTTTCTAAACAGCATGAATCTCGTGCTGGTGGATGCAGATCATACCTACGAATTTGTTCAAAAGGATACGCGGACTGCCCTGGCGCTTCTGGCACCCTTGGGCATCATTCTTTGGGATGATTACATTTGGACCGAAGGTAATCCGGAGTGCGCCGGCGTCACCCGATCTCTAAATGAATTGGCACGCTCCAGAAAGCTGTTTCAAATCGAGGGTACACGATTGGCCTTTTACCGCGCCGGGGGCGGGTAGATTTGATCAGGCGTCTTGTGCGCAACTCGCTTGGAATGTTTGGCCTCGATATCGTCCGGCTTCCCACAGGCCGCCGCGCGCGTGAGGAGAGCTATCCTCCCGATTTCAGTGAGTTTGAACTCGAAATCATCGAGAATGTCCGTCCGATTACATTAACCAGCCCGGAGCGAATTTACGCTTTGATTCAGGCTAGCCGCTACGTGAGCTGCACTGCCATACCCGGCGCGATTGTCGAGTGCGGCGTATGGCAGGGTGGCAGCATGGCGGCAATTGCCAGGACCCTGATTCACGAGAACGACCTCAGCCGCGACCTGTACTTGTTCGATACGTTTAAGGGCATGACGGAGCCAGGCGCCTATGACCTGGATTTAATGGGCCAACATGCCTTGAAGGTGCTCCGGAGGGACCCCGAAATACTTTGTGCAGGCGCACCACTTGAGGGGGTCAAAAATGTGATGTATGCCACCGGCTA
>JASHTZ010000761.1 GCA_030040295.1 Terriglobia bacterium
AGGCGGACGAGTACCGCTATTGGCAGAGTCGCCCCGCGCATGAGCGGTTGGACGCGGTAGAGGAGATGATCCGGACCGCCTACGCGCTGAAGGGCTGGGAGATCGAGCCGGATGTACCAAGACTACAAAGACCTTTTGTCCGTCTTCCAGTCCCATGGCATTAAATACCTCGTTGTCGGCGGCTTCGCGGTTATCTACCACTCGCAGCCCCGCTTTACGAATGACATTGACCTTTTCATAAGAGCGGACGCCGAAAATGCGAAGGCGGCCTACGCCGCGCTTGCCGACTTCGGCGCATCGCTCCAGGGACTTCGCCCGGAGGATTTCACCGACCGCAGAAGCTTTTTTCGGTTTGGGCGAGAACCGAAGGGTTTCGATATCCTCCCGGCCATTCCGGGCATAGATTTTGACGCGGCATGGGAAAGGCGGGTTGAGGCCGTCATCGACCCGGCGACGGGCTTGAAGGCGAACTTCATTTCAGCCGAAGACCTCATCGCGTCAAAGCTGGCGTCAGGACGACCGCAAGATCTTGCTGACGCGGATGCCATCCGCAGGGCGCAAGAGAGCCAGCGGCCACAAGGAAAAAAAGACCCGGGAACCGAGCGGCCTTGATCAGTGACCGCCGCATGCTATTTGCGGCGCGTGCAGCAGTCGGCGCAAAAAAGCTTAGCTGACACTTTTCCCCTCCGATCGATGACTGCGGTGCGCGGCATTCCTCATCGAAGTCTGATGAGTTGGGACCTCGCAGAGCGCGCCTAATCGCGGCCCACTCAGAGGCGGATTTAATCTGCCGGGAAGAAATAGACAGCTCTTCTTCTCCCCGACACCATTCGAGTAAGTGAGGTTATCGGTTACCGTGACTTACAGTTGCAGTCCGTCGAAAGGTTAGCTAAGCTGATTTAGCTAACTGGAGTTGCTATGCCCTCAGTAAAGGTTCACGAAGCGAAAACCAATCTCTCCCGGCTGATCGAGCGGGCGCGTAGCGGCGAGGAGGTGATTATCGCCCGCGGAGCGACGCCTGTAGTTCGATTGGTTCCCGTGGGAGTCGTGAAGGCCGCCGCCGGCCCGGCCGGTTGCGCGGCAAGCTCCGGGTGGGACGGAAATTCTTCTGGCGGCTCCCCGCCAGAGAACTTGCGGCCTGGGAATAATCATCTTGCGCCTTCTGCTGGATACCCACGCTTTGCTTTGGTGGTTGAGCGACGATCCTGCCCTCTCCCGCACAGCGCGACGCGCCATGGCCGACCCCTCCAACGTCCTTCTGGTCAGCGCCGCTTCGGCGTGGGAGATTGCCACCAAGGTGCGGCTCGGCAGGCTGCCCGGTGCGGAAGAATTGGCCGCTGACTTCGTTTCCGTCCTTCGCTAGGAGGGCTTCGGGACTCTCGACATCACTCCCCATCACGCCGTGCGCGCGGGGCTACTCCCGGGTCCTCACAAAGATCCGTTTGATCGAATGCTGATTGCCCAATCGCAGGCGGAAAATCTTCCTTTTGTCAGTAACGAGAGGATCTTTGAAAAGTACGGTCTTCAACGGATTTGGTAATGAGGGTTGTGGCGGGCGCGCTGAACGTACAACACCTCGTCTTCTGTCCGCATCACGACAGAAGACAGGTTCGTAATCGGCGATGAATCAGGCGGCGAAGTTTACAGGCCTCGTGTTGGTGCTGTTAACGCTGTCGTTGAAGCTGGACGCGCAAACCACCCCTCCACCTGCGCGCGACAAGTCCACACCGGCGTCCTCCCGCGCCCCTAACTTCAAAGCGAACGTTGATTTGGTGCAGGTCGAAGTGGGCGTGCACGACGGTCACGGGCGTGCCGTCGGAAATCTTGAAAAAGATAACTTCAGCGTCTTTGAGGACGGGAAGCAACAGGAAATCAGCTTCTTCTCGCACGAGGAGCTGCCGCTGGCCGTGGCGCTGGTGGTGGACAACAGCTCGAGCATCGCCGCGGCACTGGAAGAGTTGCGCGTGGGCGCGCTGAACACTCTCGGGCTTCTCAAGCCCGACGATAAGGTAGCCATTTTCAGCTTCGGCGCCAAGCCTGAATTGGTGGAAGGCCTCACCTCAAACCACTACGAGCTCTCGGTTGACCTGTGGGCGCTCAGCCCCTACGGCGGCACGGCCCTGAACGATGCGATTTATGATGCGGCGCAATATCTTGGACGCTCGGCCGTGGGCAGCCGCCGCGCCATCATTCTGGTTTCCGATAACGAGCCCTCGGACGAAGAGACACGCGGAGTTGAGGAGACAGTGCGCGCCGCGCAGCAGGCCGGCACGCCGGTTTATAGCATCAAGGTGGGGTTCATGGAGAATCATTCCCGGTCGTTTTTCCTGACCCATTCCGAAGCGCGGCTCCACGACGTGGAGAAAATCTGCAAGCAAACCGGCGGCGTGCTGATTGATACCCACGAGGGTACGTCGGTGACTCAGGCCATGGAGACCATCATCAATTGGCTCAAGCAGGGCTATACCCTCGGCTATTACCCCAGCAACCGCAGCCGCGATGGAACCTTTCGCTCGATCGAAGTCCGCGTGAACGGCCGCGTGGACTCGCGCAAATCCAAATACACAATTTACGCCAAGCCGGGTTATTACGCGCCGACGGGGCAGTGAGAATGAATTGTCAGAGGGGTTAGGGGAGGTCTAACGAGAGCTTGATGGCTAGCTCGATGTTATGAAGCGTAGGATCATGCAGGCGCCCCAGGGGCGGGTAGGTGAATAGTTTCTTTTCCAGCGTAGTCACTTGGTCACATTTTGCCCAAGTGTCATGTTTGAGGCCGCCGTCGCCGGCCCTCACCTGAACCCGGAACGAGAATTGCGCGTGGGCAACAGTGGTCATGGGAACCACGCATACATCCAGAGCATGACGGTTGAGGGAGTCTGCGGAAATCACCAGGGCAGGGCGCAGCTTGTCCAGGCGGACATAATATACTTCACCGCGCCTTGGATACCATCCGCCGCGAGGATTCCTTGCCATCATCTAATCCTCACGAGTAATCGACCGTCGGCTGGCTCTCGCGAAGGCGCGAGATTCAGCGCGTTCCGCCTTAGTCTGCGCGGCAAAGAACTCGGCAGCTTCGCGCTCCAAAGCTTCGTGCTGCTCGGCCATAATGGCGCGGTGTAGAAGTTCGTTCACGCGCTGGCTTCGCGATCCCCTGGACCGAGTCCGTTGGAGGTATTCAAGGATGGCTCGGTCGACTGTAAAGCTCGTAGCAAACCTCTTAGCATTTCTCATAGTTCCCATACTGCCGGAATGAAATCGTCCTGTCAAACCAATACAGCTCTTATCTCGGGCAAGTGAATTTGAGCCAATGAGCGGATTCCGCAAATTTTACCCGCATGCAGGTAGGAAACTACACTTAAAATCGGCTATTTTCATGCTCAGTGCAACCCATCTCCGAAGTAGAATAAGCCGCCCGTTTGGAGCGAGGGCAACTCGGTTCGGGGGTTTAAGGATGCGATTCGCACTTAAGAGTTTGGTTATAACGGTAGCGGCGGCGTTCCTGCTGGTTGTGGGAGCGTGGGCGGGCAGTGGGCCGCGGCCCGGTCCTGCGCCCACTCCGCCCATGGGTTGGAACAGCTACGACGCGTTTAATGGTGGGGTGACCGAGCAGGAGGTGCGCGCAAACGCCGACTACGAAGCGCAGCACATGTTGAAGTACGGGTGGAAGTACGTGGTGATTGACTACTACTGGTATTTTTCCCAAACCTTCCCCAATCGCGAGCAGGAGAAGTGGGAGTACAACATGGATGATTACGGCCGATTGATCCCTGCTCCCAATCGCTTTCCTTCTTCCGCGCACGGGCAGGGATTCAAGCCGCTCGCGGATTACATTCACAGCAAGGGGCTGAAGTTCGGAATTCACATCATGCGAGGAATTCCGCGCGCGGCGGTTACGAAGAACCTGCCGATTCTGGGGACTTCCGCGCACGCCAGGGACATTGTGGACGAGGCAAATCCCTGCGGGTGGTCAACGGCCATGTATGGTATTGACGCCGGCAAGCCCGCGGGCCAGGCCTATTACGATTCTATTGTGGCGCTCTATGCGAAGTGGGGCGTGGACTACATCAAGGCTGACGACATGAGCTGGGCGGGCAAGCCGGCGCGCGACCACTACCACGCAGCGGAAATCGCGGCGCTGCACCGCGCGATCGTCAAATCGGGCCGGCATATCGTGCTGAGCCTCTCGCCCGGCGCCACGCCCCTCGACGAGGTTGCGCATCTCAGGGAAAACGCCAACCTGTGGCGGATCTCCGGAGATTTTTGGGACAACTGGAAATCGCTCAAGGAGCAATTCGCCCTCTGCCGCGCCTGGGCGCCCTACATCGAAGCCAATCACTGGCCTGACGCTGATATGCTGCCCCTCGGCCATGTGCGAGTGCGCGGTTTCAATGACCCCGAGCGAGTGTCACGCTTCACTCCGGCAGAGGTTCGCACGCACCTGAGCCTGTGGATGATTTTCCGATCGCCGCTGATGATGGGCGGGGAATTGACCTCGCTTGACGCCACTACGCTCGCGGAGCTGACCAATCCGGAAGTGCTGGCCGTGGACCAGCACAGCGCGCACAATCGCGAATTATTTGCGCGCGGCAACCAGGTGGCCTGGGCTGCCGACGCTTCCGGCGGGCACGACAAATATCTCGCGGTTTTCAATTTGGACGATAACGCCCCGGCGGAAGTAAGCGTGGAATGGAAAGACCTCGGCTTGAACGGCAAATGCGCCGTCCGCGACCTCTGGGAAAGAAAGGACCTGGGGGTGTTTGGCGCCACATTCGCGCCCAAAATCGAACCGCACGGGGCAGGGCTTTACCGCATTATTCCGCGGAGATAGGAAGGAAAGGCCTAAAAGGTAAGGGATGAAGGGTAAAGGCCCTGCAGCCAAATGATATCGGTGATCATTCCCACATTTAACGAAGCGGCCGTGATTCAGGAGACGCTTCGGCGCGCAGCGGCGGCGCTCCGGAGCGCCGGTGAGGAATTCGAGATCGTTGTGGTGGATGACTCGAGCGCCGATGGGACGGCGGAGCGCGTGGAATCGCTTGCCGCCGAAGTCCCCGTGCTGGTCCTCCGGCGGCCGGGGCGGCTGGGACTGGCAACGGCCGTGCTCGATGGCGGCGCGACGGCGCGCGGCGACATTTGGGCGGTGATGGACGCGGACTTGCAACACCCGCCGGAAGTGTTGGCGCCCCTCGCGAAGGCAATGCGTGAGGGCGCGGACCTCGCCATCGGCAGCCGCTACGTGCCGGGCGGCGGCACCTCCGACTGGACGTGGGTGCGCCGCATGATTTCCCGCACCGCCACCCACATGGCCGCCACCGTGCTGCCCCTCAATCTCGCCTCCGTGGGCGACCCCATGTCGGGCCTCTTCATGATCCGAAAATCAGCGCTTGAAAACGCTCACCTGAATCCCCTGGGATACAAAATCCTGCTCGAGATCATTGCCAAGGCGCACTATAGGAAGCTGGTGGAAGTTCCGTACGTTTTTCAGGAGCGCGAGAAAGGCGCTTCGAAACTGGGGGCGCGCCAGTACCTTGAATACCTCCAGCACCTTCTGCGGCTGGCGGTGGGCACCGGCCAATTATGGAGTTGGATTCGCTACGGCGTGGTGGCGCTTGCCGGCGCGGCGATCGACATTGCACTTTTTGTGTTGCTGGTAAAAAAAGCAGTCTGGCGTCCCGCGCCCGCGCTGCTGCTGGCAATTGAGGTCGCGCTACTCAACAACTTTGTCTGGAGTGAAACGTTCACCTTCCGGTCAACGCGCATTCCCGCGTTTCATTCGGCGGTGTGGCGGCGTTTGGCGAGGTATGAGGGCATCTGCATTCCCGGCGCTGCCTTGAATTGTGTGGTGACAGCCTCGTGGATGGTGCTGGATGGCGGAGTAGTGAGTGCCGCGGCGGCGGGAGTTGTGGCCGGCGGCGCCTTGAATTTGCTGGTCAATATTCCTGCAATTTGGCGGACTTGGGCAGGCAGGAAGTGAACTCCATGAACAGATCAATGGACCGCAAAGTCCAAAGCCTCGCAACGCGCCAGGACGTAGGGGCCTTCAGGGATGACCGCGACGCGTGCGTGTGGGTGTAGGGGCGCGAGGAGCGCGCGGACCGCTGCCTCGGTGCTCTCGAAGGCCTTTCCCCAAAGGGTGGAATGATATTTGGTCGGCAGCCCTGGCACGTAGTACAGCACCTCGGCTCGCGTGGTGACAAGCGCGAGCTTTTCGAGTTGCCACTGATCGATGGAGACGGGCGCGTGCGCAATTCTCTCCATGAAAAGGCGATCAGGCTGGCCCTCGGCGAGCATACGGGCAAATTCCGAGCCGCCCACGCCTTCCTCGCAGGCGGCGAGCAGCAGGATCTTTCCTCCGGGCTTCACGATGTGCGCAGCCGCGGTCACGCCTTTGACGGCCTGGTAGAACGTAAGGTCGAGCGGATGACCCGCGGCCGAAGTGATGACGGCATCGACCGGTTGCTCAAGGGCTTCCAGCATGATGCGCGATACGAGTTCCACTCCCTTGCGGTGAGCGGCTTCCGGCTCGCCCGCGAAAACCGCGGCGATGGGCCGGCGTGGAGTGCCACGGCTGAGCGCCGCATCCACCATGAAGTCGTGGCGCGTCAAGCGGGCGATTTCCAACAGCTCGCGGTGCAGGGGATTTTCCTCGATCGATCCCTCCACGGCCCGCGCATCGCGCATAAATCGCGGGCTATGCAGGACCTTGATGGTTTCCTGCGCGGCAAGTCCCGGAGCAACCAGTTTTCGCCCGCCGGAGTAGCCCAGCATCAGGTGCGGCTCGATGAATCCCAGCGTGATGTGCAGGTCGGCGGAGACGAAGCGATCGTCAATATAGACGGGCGTACCCGAGGCGGTGGTTCCAAGGGCGCGATGCTCGGCAATCTCGCGTGCGTTGTGGTTGAAGACGCGGTAATGCGCCGCGGTTTCTTCGCCGCAAATTTCGCGGATCTCGGGTCCGGTGGCGGGACGGTGAAGCCCCGTGGCGATCAAAATGGTGATGCCTTCGCGCGGAATCCCAGCCGCTTCGAGACGCACGAGCAGGGGAGGAAGCACTTGGCGATTGGGCGCCGGCCGCGTGATGTCGCAAACGGCAATCGCGGCGGAACGTTTGCCGCGTGCCAACTCGGACAAAGGAGGACAGCCGATGGGTGCATCGAGAGCCTGGGCAATGGCCACGGCGGGATCGTTCAGCGGAGCCGCCGTGCGCGCTTCCAGAACGCGGTAATCGAAGCCCTCGGGTAAATCGAGCAGCAGGCCGGAGCGGCCAAATGCGAAGTTTGCCTGCATCAAGACATTGTAACGCGGAGAGAGTGTAGACTTCGGCGAAATCGAGATGGAATGTGAATCACAAATTTGGTCGAGATCCCCCTCACCCCCGCAGGGAGAGAGGGTGGGGGTGAGGGAGCTTAAACGAGCTCAATAAGAAGATGTATAATCGCCCTCGACGCGTCGTCATTCGCGAGCCTTCGCGGAAGCCTGGGCGATGTCTTGGAGACTCGAATGCGGAAATTGGTAGTTCTGGTTACCGGTACCGCCTTAATGGCGGGCGCGCTTTCCTTGCTTGCTCAAGCAGCAAGTCCTGACGCGCATATGAAAGGAGCTTTCCGGAGGCCTATTCAAAACGGCTGGACCTACGTCCACCTTGAGGGCTCGCCGTTCAACCTGGGATTCCAGCACGGCTACCTGCTTGCTCAGGAAATCGAGGATGCTGAGAAGGTGGTGGTGCTCGAACAAACGCACGGGGGGCGCCACGACTGGAGCTTCTTCCGCGAGGCCGCGAAAAACGTGATGTGGCCCCACATCGAAGCGCAGTATCGCGAGGAGCTGCAAGGCATTGTGGCCGGCTTGCGGGCGAAAGGCTCAAAGCTGGACGTCTGGGACATCGTTGCGCTGAACGCGTTTTGCGAGTGGGAGTATTACGTCAAGGAATATGACCGCTGGCATGGCGACAGCACGGCCGCAAAGCTGGCCGTGCCTGAGCATTGCAGCGCGTTCGTTGCCACCGGCAGTTACACGAAGGATGGCAAGGTCATCATCGCCCACAACGACTGGACGAGCTACCTCGAAGGACCGCGCTGGACGATGATTTTCGATATTGCCCCCTCGAATGGCTTGCGAATCCTGATGGACGGCTTTCCCGGGGCCATTCACAGTGCCGACGACTTCGGCATCAACTCCGCGGGCATCATGATTACCGAGACCACCATCTCACACTTTTCCGGGTATGACACGAAGGGAATTCCTGAATTCGTCCGCGCGCGGAAGGCTATGCAGTATTCCAGCTCCATCGATGATTTCGCGCGGATTATGGAGGAAGGGAACAACGGCGGCTATGCCAACACCTGGTTGGTGGCGGATCGCAAAACGAATGAAATCGCCAGCCTTGAACTGGGGCTCAAGAATGTCACGCTGCTGCGGAAATCCGACGGTTATTTTGTGGGTTCGAATTTTCCCGCCAACCCCAAGCTAGTGAAGGAAGAGACCGACTTCAACGTGAAGGATAAATCAGAAAGCGCCAATGCCCGGCACATTCGCTGGGATCAGTTGATGGCGCAGTACAAGGGGAAGATCGATGTGGCGGCGGCACAGAGTTTTCTGGCGGACCACTATGACACCTACGAGAAGAAGGAGGACCCGGACGAGCGCACGCTTTGCGGCCACGTTGACCTGTCGCCGCGCGGCAGCCCGCCCTGGCAGCCTCCCTACGGTGCGGCGGGAGCGGTTCAGAACAAAGTGGCGGATGCGACAATGGCGGAGCACATGTCTTTCTGCGCGGCCGCGGGACATGCCTGCGGGCTCAACTTTAAGGCGGAAGATTATCTCCGTGAGAGGCTGGGATTTTCCTGGGAGAAACCCCTTCTGCGCGACATGGATGCTTTTCCCTGGACGACGTTCTCCATCGCGCCGGCGGCCATGAAATCCGCCCTTCAGAACGATGATTCAGTGCACGGTTTCGGCGACGGCAGGTGAGTGATCCGTGAGGCGGGGTTGAGTCATGCGGTAAAGATGGTTCAAAGGAATGCGGCCGGGCCCCACCGGGAAGGCCTGGCGTATGGCTTCCACAACATAGGCCTTGGCGAGCACGACGGCGTCGCGCAGTTGGCGCCCCAAGGCAAGATTGGCCGCCACGGCAGAGGAGAAAGTGCACCCCGTGCCGTGTGTGTTGTCGGGCTTGATGCGGTCGCCCGTGAAAGACTCCAGCGTCGTGCCGTCGTAGAATACGTCAACGCACTTTTCCAAGTGGCCGCCGGTCACCACCACCGCGCGTGCGCCCAGTTCCACCAGTTTCCGCGCCGCGGCTTTCATGCTCTCGACGGTGTCGACGGGCATTTCGGCCAGCGCCGCGGCCTCTGTGATGTTGGGCGTCACCACCGTGACGCGCGAGAGCAGCTTCTTCCGGAGGAAATCCAAACCCGCAGCGTCGATCAGGTCAAATTGATTGGAGGAGCGCACGACGGGGTCGAGGACGGCGGGCAGGTCGGAATTCGCATCAAGAATCTCTCGCAGGACGTCGGCGGTGGTCTTGTTCCACAGCATTCCGATTTTGAGGGCCTTTACGCGTCCGTCAGAGAGGAGCGAGTTGATGGACTCCTTGAGCACCCCGGGCTCCACCGGCCGCACGGACGTCACGCCCTGGGTGTTCTGAACCGTCAATGCGGTAATGGCCGCGACCCCGTAACAGTTGTGGGCCGCGAAGGTCTTGAGGTCGGCGACGATTCCGGCGCCCGCCGAGGGATCAAATCCAGCTACACTGAGAACTACCGGCCATGCCGAACTGATGGATTGATTCATTCCTACCTTTGCGTCCCCTAGGATTGATTGAGACTTTTACCGATTATAGGAGCGCTCGCCTCTTTGTCAACAGGGATTTCAGGGGTTGGTGAGGAGGCATACTACGGTTTGCTGCCATCGACTTCCATTTCGGTGTCGGACTGGATTTCGAGCCGTGGAATCACCTCGGCGGGGGCAGCGACTCCCGTTGCGCTCTTCATCAGGGCGCTGAGAGTCTGGTGCAAGGTGTAGTGATTCTGGAGGACGCGGCCGTCATCGAGAGCCACCAGGATGCGGCCTGCCCCTTTTCCGCTGATCTGGATGTCGAGCTTTGCCCCCTGAGCTTCGAGTTGAGGCAGGACGCCCTGCTTGCGCAGACCTTCCAGGGCGGGTGTCAAGGCGTTCTCGAAGTGGTAATCGAGGATGGCCGCTTTTATTCCCTGATAGCGTGTCTTGCCGGAGTAATGCAAGATGCTCTTTCCGTTTTCCTGGAATTGGTAGTCCTTGCCGGGCGGCGCGTCGAGCTTCTGGGTCCATTCGTCGCCTATTTTGACGCGATGGTCGGGATAAAGGGATTGGCCGCCCATCTGCTCCAGGAAAAGGCGCACCATCTGGACGAGCGGCTCCCGAACAGGAGCGTCAATGTCGCCAAAGATGTTGTCTGCACCTTCGAAATTTAACAGGCGCCCGTCACGGTCGTAGTGAGCTGTGAGCGTTTTGCCAACTATCCGCTGGCTTACTTCCTTTTGCGCCTCGGCAACGGATTCGCGAATCATCTCGGGGAGCGTCTCCAGGTCGCTCTGAATTTCGAATTTGTCGAAGCGGTGCTGAACGTCCGCCGCACCATCAGGACTCACTTTTGACACCGTCACCGTACTCTGCTGGTTTAGCCGCATGCCGGTGGGCATGGGAGGAAAGAAGTCCTTCAGGTTGGGGGGGTCGGAATCGACCTTGGAATTCGTTCGGACCTTGGTGACGTAAACCATGGACTCTCCCAGGCGGTACTTGCGGGTCAGAAGCACCTTGCCATCTGCGCCCTGCGCCAGGGAGGGGCAGGCAAGCCCTGCGAAGAGAATCGCCGCTATCACGCCGGCCGGGTAGGCCGATCCTCGGCGTGTCCAGGGCCGTTCCAAGCCCGTGAGCCTCAGGACAATGTGAGATGGGCAATCAGGAAGCCACATGTTCAGCGTCCTTCTGGAATTTCTCCAGGCACTTGCGTGAACAGAAGTGCAATGTTTCGCTGCCGCGCCTCAGTTTTTGGGAGAGCTCTGTTGAAACGAACATGCCGCACACAGGGTCGCGAGCCATTTCTCCCTGGTGTGTTTCGTTGGGGCGCGGCGTGGGTGGGACGTTTCCCGACGTCCGAACGTGGAAGACCGGGAGGTGAAATCGCGAGCCCAACGATCGAGCCATTGCCCTGAGAAAGAACGCCAGGACGACGAATTCGAGAAGGTCAAGAATAAAACTGCCCATAATTTTCAGACGGCCTTTCGTTTCCGGAGGATGCCTGGGAATTAATGCGGCCCAGCGGCGCCGCCGGAGGCGCGCGCGGCATTGATCTGGTCCTGCAAGCTCGCCAGCGCGGGGTGGTTCGGATTCAATTTGTATAAACGGTCCCACGCCTTTTGCGCCGCGGCGAGGTCGTGAGTGCCCTCCAGGTTTACCACGATGGAATTGA
>JASHTZ010000067.1 GCA_030040295.1 Terriglobia bacterium
TACAAGGTCAGGGGTTGGTACCTTTATCCAGAATGCCCGTTCCACCGGACTAGCCCGGCTCGCACATGCTCGCGCAGCGCACTGTGGGAGTACGGGCGCGTGTACCTACAATTTGAAAGGATCGGCCGGCGTCGACGTTCCCGCTTCGTGCGGCGACCTTGTATGGCCCTTTCCGGCAACGGATGGGGCTGCCGGGCCGTTTGCAGAATTCCGCTTCGCGAAGCAGAAATTAAACGCTTTGGTCAATCGGAAACTTTTGTCTCCATGTCACCTTCCCTCACCCCTCGAGCCCGGAAGTTT
Source organism: Terriglobia bacterium (assembly GCA_030040295.1). Taxonomy (GTDB): domain Bacteria; phylum Acidobacteriota; class Terriglobia; order UBA7540; family UBA7540; genus Bog-366. The sequence goes on from JASHTZ010000067.1 coordinate 301, forward strand.
CTCAGAAAAGGCGTGGAGCATCACCGGGCGGGACGCACGGGACCGGCCGAGGCGTGCTATCGCCGGAGCCTGAAGGCTGACCCCCGGTGCGCGCAGGCGCTGCAATTGCTGGGGCTGCTGGCTCAACAAGCTGGCCAGCACCAGGAATCCATTCAACTGATTGGGGAGGCGCTGAGCCTCAAGCCCGATGATCCCGAGTCGCTGAACAGCCTCGCCAAGGCTTATTTGTTGCAGGGGCAGGTTCCGCGCGCCATTCATTGTTACCAGCAACTGGCGAAACTTCTTCCGCAGTCGGCGCTGGCGTTTCATCGCCTGGGGACAGCGCAAGAATGGCAAGGCGAGTGGGATGCTGCAGCATTGTCTTACCGGCGCGCCTTGGCGCTTCAACCCGATTCGCCCGATATCTACGGCAGCCTGGCGAGGGTACAGTGCAAACTGGGAGCCACGGGCGACGCAGTTGAATCCTGCCGGCGCGCCTTGGCATTGGATCCGGACCGCCACGAAATTCATGGCCTTCTCGGGCAGGCTCTCATCAACGGCGGTGACTACGCCGCCGCCGTAGAGGTCTACCGTTCTGCCCTGGCGCGCAAACCTGATTCTGCCTATGCGGTTTTCGGTTTGGGATACCTCTTCGAGCGCCAGGGAGACGTCGTTGCGGCAAAGCAGTCATATGCCGAGGCGCTTAAGCTTGATCCGCGCTTTGCCGACGCGCACCTGCACCTGGGGATCACGAATTTCCTTCAGGGTGACTGGGCGGCTGCGGCGCAGTGTTTCCAGAAGGTTCGAGATTTAGCGCCGGGTAATGCCGAGGCCCGCACGTTCCTGGCGCACCTCCACCTTTTGTACGGCGATTTCCCGCTCGGCTGGAGCGAATATGAAAATCGCTGGAATACACCGCATTTCCTTCGAAACCGCCGCCAGCTTCGCATTCCACTCTGGAAAGGCGAACTCCTTGAAGGCTCGCGGATTCTGCTGCACGCGGAACAAGGGTTGGGTGACACGTTTCAGTTCGTCCGTTACGTTCCCTTGGTTGCGGCGCGCGGCGCATCGGTGGTGTTGGAAGTTCCCCAAAGCTTGTTCGACCTGTTGGCCACAACCGAAGGCGCAGGCGAGGTAATTCGAAGGGGCGAGACGATTCCCCAAGTTGATTGGCATTGTCCGCTGATGAGCCTTCCGCGGGCATTTGCCACGGAATTGGATTCCATTCCCGCCAGGATTCCTTACGTTCATCCCGATCCCTCGCTGATGGAGACATGGCGCCGGCGGCTGCGCGGAGATTCGCTTCGCATCGGGCTGGTATGGGGTGGCAGTCCGACGTTTCCTCATGAGCGCTGGCGCTCAATCCCGCTTGACCAACTCGCACCCTTGACGAATCTCACTCATGCGGTCTTTTACTCGTTGCAGGTAGGTCCGCTCGCCGGACAAGTGAGGCAAGTGGGAGAGCGCGCAAAGTTGATTGACCTGCAAAGTGAACTAAAGGATTTTGCAGTTACGGCGGCGATCGTCGCGAACCTCGATTTAATCATCTCCGTTGATACTGCGGTTGCCCATCTCGCCGGAGCTCTGGGCAAGCCGGTGTGGATATTGCTGCACCTTTCAGCCGATTGGCGCTGGCTGCTTGACCGCCGGGACAGCCCCTGGTATCCCACGGCCCGCTTGTTCCGTCAGTCCACTCTGGGCAATTGGCGCGACGTTGTAACCTGCGTCGAGCGGGAACTGCGGGAACTCTTGTGGATTCATGCCTCCAAGGCAGGTGTGGGGTAACGCGGGAGCGTATATTAAATTAAGGTTTTTGGTCTTGCCGAATCGAGAGAACTTGCCACCCACCAACCGTCTCTCCCCTGCAAGGCGATAAAATTGGTCGCCCCTGAGAACATCTGCTTTGGGATGATGCGCACCTTCCTCCTAGTTCGAAGCTCGAATCTGTTTACGGAGCGACTCATAGAGGGAGTTTGCGAAGGGACCTAACGTAACGCATTGGATTTGTCCGGTTGGGCCAAGCAGGATCACGCCGGCTTGGTTTTCATTGGTAAGATGCAATCTGTCTTTCCAAAGATCCTCATCCCGGTACACGACTATTGTTCGATCCTGCATGGACACAGGCATTCCGGTTCTGATACTTGAGACGGCCATGGGACGAAACAATCGGGGAACCGATTCAAGAAAGATCACGGTAAAGATCGCCAGATGTGGATAGTCCTTCGAGAGGTGTTGCACCCAGCTCTGCGCATCGCGTCCACCTGTTCGATTGAATGACAGTATCACCGCAGCAGGGCCGTCACCGGTCGCTCGGGGAAGATCAAGCCACTTTCCCGTGAGAGCCTGGCCGCCAAGCGCCGGCAGCGTGCTGTCAGGCTTCAACTGGCGCGGTGTTTCCCGATACGGAGCCGGTGGTAACGCCAGCATCGCTAAGGCCCACAGGCCGACGGCTGGGGCGCTCGGTCTAAACTTCATCCCGCGTCTCCCCGTTGAACTGCTGTACTCCCTTCCCTTTCAATGCTGGTTGGAAGCTGTCAAGTTCCCGCAGCGCTTAAGGCACCTTCGTCGACTTGCTTGACAAGTGCTGTACGACCATCCAGAAGACGGCGAGGCCACTGAGTGTGATCAGGCAAGCGCGAATCCAGTGAGTGCTCATCGAACGCAGATACATGGGGTCGAGCGAGCCGTTCGGCAGTCTCGCGAAATGAGTTTGTGCCTGCCAGCGGCCCCAGAAAGCGGCGGTCAGAACGTAGATCAATATCTGCAGTCCAATATTCAGCCAAACCGGAGCCGCAGTCACCCCGGCGGGTCTCCACCAGGCAAGTGCGATGGCTCCGAAAAATGCGACCGCCGCAACTGGAAAGACTACTGGCTTGATCATCGCCCACCATGCTTCGTGGTATGCACCAAAGTCACCCGGCGCGACATAGGTCCACAGCCGCCATCCAAACTGCGTCATCCAGATGTTGCCGACACCGTAGAAGCTCGCTGCGAACGTCGTCATCAATGCCCATTGGGCACGGTTCATCGCTTTATCTCCTGGTCTTGCGGGTTAATGCGGCTCGTCTCTTCCCTGGATCAGTCGAAGATTCTTTGTCCCTGTCCATTTCGGACCCGAGGTACAGCCGTTCTGAACCTGCCAGTCCTGCTACCAGCTCATTCAACAGAATAAGCAGCTCGCGGCGACGGGGTTCCGTCATGTTCTCCAGGCTACTTGCGAGGTTGCTGCTGGCGTCCATCCTGGGGATCGAGGCGAACAGTGCGCTCCCCTTCTTCTCAAGTAGAAGCGGCTCCCTGCGTCGGTCCTTCGTGTCTCTGCCGCGCCGCACTAACTTCTTCTTGGTCAAGCCGTCCACGACATAAACCAAAGTCGAAGGCGCAACTCCCATGAGGCGGCTGATCTCCGCCATTGAGGTGACGCCGTGAGACAAATGCCGCAGAACTCCGTGCTCAATGGCGTTGATTCCCGAATTGTGATTTTTCAGACGCAATTCGAGGTCGGAGCGAGCGATCTTGGTAATGACGGAGCAGAGCGCCCTTATTTGGTCCGCTATGGCGATAGTATCAGGAGGTTCTGGAATGTGCCTACGGTCAATCCGCATAATTCACTTTGAATCATTCGATATGAATTATATTGCGAAACACGCGATTTGTCAAGAGGACAAGTTCCCGCTCGAATCGACCGGCCAGATTAGGTAGAGCACCGCACAACTGAACACTCTCGCGGAATTAGGTGGATGGCTAGCTACTATAAGGGGCCAGGGTTCGGCGTTAGAGTTTTCTTAGGTCTTAGATCCATATCGGTGTTCTGTTACAGATTCGCCATCAAACACCGCCCCGTGCCACTATCCCGCACTTAGCTTGGTACTCGGTGACTGCTAGGTCAGCGATTTTTTGATTGAAGGGTAAGGGTCATAAGAATGTCGCAAAATGAGCAAATCCTAACGCTACCTTGGCATACAACTTGCCTATCGCAACCGTGGCCCAAAATCTGCGCCAGCGACGAGGTCATACGGTGCCCGAGCAACCTTTATTATTGTCACCGCACATCCGGAAGCTTCTCCAAAAGGGCATCAAGCACCATCGAGCGGGGCGGCGTGCGCCGGCCAAAGCGTGCTACCAGCGCGGTCTGAAAGCCGATCCGAAGTGTCCGCAGGCGCTGCACTTGTTGGGACTGTTAGCCCAGGAAGCCCGGCAATATCAAGAATCCATCGAATTCATTGAAAGGGCCCTGACGCTAAGCCCGAATGATCCGGACGCGCTAAACAGCCTGGCGGAATCCTATTTGGGCCTGGGAGAATTCGAACAGGCTATCCATCATTATCAGCGTCTTGTCAACCTGCGGCCGGAATCGGCCGTGGCGCAGATTCACCTGGCCAATACCCTGGAAAGATTTGGCGACCTCAAGGCCGCATCAATATCCTACCGGCGCGTGCTCGCCCTTCAACCCGACTCTGCGGAGGCTCATTGCCGACTGGCAGAGGTCTTGCGCCAACTGGAGCAATTCGATGAGGCGAAACGGCTCTGCGAGCAAGCCCTGAAGTTGGATCCTGCCCGCGTTGAAACTTACTGCACCCTGGCCGTGATTCTGACAGAAATGAAGGACCTTGCCGGCGCTGTTGAAGTACTCCAGCGTGCGGCTGCGTTGGATGCCGATTCGCCCCTCGTCGCCCTGGCATTGGGTACCTACTTCGCCAAGTGCGGGGACTTAATGACGGCAGAGGCATCCTACCGCCGCGCTGTTAATCTCGACCCCAAAATGTCCCTGACGCATTTTCGGCTGGGTGCGACCCTTTCCCAGTTGGGCGACCGGGCGGGCGCCCGGGAATCGTACGAACGCGCCCTCGCTCTGAACCCACAATCCCACGAAATCATTTCGCACATTGGGCTTCTGCACCTTGCGGAGGGTGACTTTGCGCGGGGTTGGAGTGAATATGAGCACCGCGACAGCGCGAGGCGAGCGCGCAGAAATTTCCCCCAGCCCCAATGGAAGGGCGAGCCTCTGAATGGCGCCCGAATTTTCCTGCATTCCGAGCAGGGTATTGGGGACGCACTGCAAACCATTCGCTACATACCCTTGGTGGCGGCACGCGGCGGGAAGATATTGTTGGGGATACAAACCAGGTTGCGCCGTTTGCTGGCAGGGACTTCGGGAGTGTGGAAGTTCGTCTACGAAGGCGAAACTCCGCCGGAGTTCAATTATCACTGCCCGCTGCTCAGTTTGCCTTTGGCGTTCGGAACGGATTTAAACTCCATTCCGGGCGAAATCCCATACGTGCATCCTTCTCCCGGGCTCGTTGAGGCGTGGAAGAATCGGTTGCAGGCAAATTCGCTGCGCGTCGGCCTGGTTTGGGGAGGGAACCCCAAGCACCCTTACGAGCTGTGGCGTTCTGTCAAACTCGAGCTGTTTGCCTCACTGACAAAGCTTTCCGGAACTGCCTTCTATTCACTGCAAATGGGTCCGCCGGCCCGCGAGTTGAAGCAGATGGGCTCGCGCGTACAGATCATTGACCTCCAAAAGGACCAGAAGGACTTTGCCGACACGGCGGCGATCGTTGCCAATCTCGATTTGGTAATTTCCATTGATACTTCGGTCGCCCATCTTGCCGGAGCCATGGGCAAGCCCGTGTGGATCCTGCTCCACAAATCTGCCGACTGGCGCTGGTTGCTCGAGCGTGAGGACAGCCCCTGGTATCCAACTGCCCGCCTGTTCCGGCAGTCCACGCTGGGAAATTGGGCAGATGTGCTGGCCCGCGTCGAGCAGGAACTGCGTGGAACTGTGGCGAAGTCCACGATGGAAAACCCAATCGTCAGCTTGCAAAGGTGAAAACATGCATAAACTTAACGTCGCACCGCCTTATTGCCTGGTGGAAGCCCGCCGTGGATGGATGTTGGCGAATGTCAACGATGCTTACATGGGCGCGGCCATCGTTACTTATGGTGAATGCAATGAGCTGGAGCTCGCTGTTCTTATGGCGCTCATCCAATACCCAGGGTTGATCGTGGAGGTGGGGGCAAACATGGGGATTCACACGGTTCCCATGGCGCGCGCCCTTCAGGAAAAGGGCCGCAAGCTCCTGGCCTTCGAACCGCAGCCGGTGGTTTTCCAGCAGCTCTGCGCCAACCTCGCACTGAACGGCCTGATGAATGTGACCGCCCTGCCGTATGCCTGTGGCGAAGCCCCTGGCGTGGTCAGCTTCCCTCGGCCCGATTATCTGAAACGGGGCAACTTCGGGGGAATTTCCATGGCAACCTCCGCTCCCACCGCAACAAATGCCTCCGTTCAGGTGCCCTGCCTGAAGCTGGACGACCTGCTGCAAACAGAGCGCGTGGGGTTGTTGAAGATTGACGTTGAGGGTTCTGAGCTCTGCGTTTTGAAAGGCTGTGCAGGCATGATTCAACGGTCAAAGCCCTTACTCTATTTGGAAAACGATCGCGTGGAACGCTCGCAGGAGCTCATCGAGTGGCTGTGGGCCTCGAGATACAACCTGTGGTGGCACACGCCGCCCATCTTCAATCCCCAAAACTTCTTCGGAGTCGCCCAGAACATTTATGGGAAAGTTGCATCCTTCAACATGCTGGGAGTGCCGAAGGAAGTCGAGCTCAAGATCCCGGCGCAATTTGTGAAAATCAAGGACAGCAACCTTCATCCTCTCAGAATCCCGCCCCCAGCGCCGAAAACGGCGGGCCAAGTGCTTGAGCCAAGTATTGCGGCGAGCAAATGATTGCTGCCCTCGACTGGTTCTGCATCTTACCGAGACCGAAGAGTAGGAAGTCGTCATGGTTGATGAAACTCCTGCGGTTGTTGACATGATCCGTTACCTGCAAACCCAGACGGGAACCACCTGCCGGCGCCCTCAACCGGGGGATCGTGTTGGTTTCGCGCTGAGCAGCAAGAACCGTAAGTCGTTTACCCGTCAGACCCTCGAGGCCATGGATCAGGACGGGGGTTACGATTTGATCTGGAATGACGGTAGTGACGAGCCGGAGGGTCGGGCCTTGCCGAAGGATCTCCGCTTCCACAACGCGCGCCTGGTGGAAGTGAACTACGATGTGGCGGGCGGGCCGGACAAATCGATCTGCTTCGGACTCGAGCGCCTGCTGCGACTCGGGTACGATTACGTGGGCCTCATTGAAAATGACATTGTTATGCAACGGGGATGGTTCCAACGCTTGATGAACCTCTTCGAACTCGCTGCAGCCGACGGCATTGCCTGCGGGGCAGCCACGGTTCGAAGTTTTGAGGGGCGGGTGATTGAACACCGCTCCGGATACTCCCTCAACTGGGGTACCGGCGCGGGAATGATCTTATTCTCAAGACCGGCGGCGGAGATTATCTTGCGCCAATACTCCAGGCTGAGGATGTCTACGGCATCGATCAGCCGCTTCTACTCGAGGCTCTTTCAACTTGATCTTAACTTGCGGAGCCTGGACCCCTCCGGCAAATGGGGAACTCAGGATATGTGGCTGACGCTCGACTGGGGCTACACCCCCATGCTCTATATGCACGGTTACGCATCCGTGGGCAGCATTCCCAATCTTACCCGAGATCTGGAATTTCCTCCCGGGCACTATCTCCTGAATGATTATGTTCGGCCAGAGTGCAATAACGCCGGCCTGGTGATGCACCGATGCCGCGTTTCGTCCCCAGGGCAACAGTTGATTCAGCATCCCGTCTAGCCCCCCCGACTTCGGCAAGGCCCCCGCGTTGCGACGGAATGGGGCACTCCCTATTCCCTATCAACCTCAATGTCAAAGCCCGCCAGACATATATTTGCCGCCTCGATTTGTCTTGACCGCGGTTTCTCAGACCGTGATATGATAAGCGGCGAAATAGCCCAATAATTGGCAGTACTCTAGCCGAGAAGTTGCCCGAAGTAAGTAGGCCACGCCGTTCCCATGCCTGCCCGAAGAGAGTTGGGGGACGCAGGCAATCGAGCGGTTTCTCGGAAAGAGGAGAGGTTCACCACATCAGTCTTACTCCCGGGACCAGATCGCGCGGCTGCCAGAGAACCTTCCTGGGCCGATCGCGAAGGTTAAATCCCGAAACGCTCGGGGAATGCATTTCACATGAGGCAACGCCGAGCAATTGCGGCAGTCAGACTGGAGTGAGAGGGATTACTCGGCGCGCCGCGACGCCGCGAACACGAAATCTTAGGCTTGAAGTGGAATTTGGCGAAGAACATTTTGAAAGGGAGGGGCTGGTATGGAATCCATGACGGCAGCGAAAGTCGTTCGAAGGGTTCGAAAGCGGATTGAAGTAAGCCAGGAAGGCTTGGCTCGGTTACTGAATGCCACAAAGGGGGCAGTCCAGCACTGGGAGAGAGGAAGAAATAATCCTGACCTCGCGCGGCTCAATGCCCTTCGCCAGCTTTGCCCGCCGGGAGCCGAGCGCAAGGAATTGGACGCACTCATCAAGCAAACTCAGTCGCGACTTGCTCCTCTGCCGGACATCAAGCCCGGCGATCTCGCGAAGGGCGAGGGTGCGGGAGGGGCGATTGGAATTTCCGGCGGAAGTTTCATTTATCTTCGCCGCGAAAATCATAAGTTACAGCGGCAGGTTACACGCCTGGAAGCGCTGGTGCAGCGCCGAACCGAGCAGTTGAGAATTCTTGAGGATCTGGCCACGGAACTTCAGCGCGAGATGGCCAAACTCAAGGCAGGCCAGGGGGCTGCTGTCGCGCCAACAGCCAGTGCCGCTTCTGGACAGGAATAAATGCCCGAATCGGCCTGGGAATTCCCGAAGTTAAGAGAATTTCCCTCCCAATGTAGAAGTGATTTGGTGTCCCATCCCCTCCTATTGATAGTCTCCTCTCGTCGCCGGGGAGACATTTGCCGTCGGAGTGAGATCAATGAAAGGTCCGGCCCCCGGGGGCAATACTTGTGTCTCCCGGGGGTCGGAACGGTTGTTGACAGCTTTAGAAGTGGAAGCCCACTTCCGCAGTAAGGGTTCGGGGCGTCACGTAGTGAGTTCCGCTGAAGGTCGAGATGAAGTTGTAGAGTGCTTCCCTATCCAGAAGGTTGACGGCAGTCAGGCGAATGCTCCACTTGTGCTTATCGCCGTTAAATAGGTTGTCATCACCCACGGAGAGGTCGAAGAGATTGCGGGGGGCGATGCGGGGCGGGTTGTGGTCGTCATTCTCCGTGCCGGGCTTGGGAATGTTCACATACTTCGCAGTGTATTCATTGCCGGGACAGATGCCGTACCCGAGGGGGGAACTGATCCCCATGGTTGGAGTCGCGTAGACACCGTTGCACGCTATCCCTGCCTGGAACTGCTGGTCGGGGGTGATGATGGATGCGTCCACGATGGAATCGGTTCCCGCCGGGCCGTTGGCGCAGTTGCCGCCCGCGCAAGGCACGGGACCAGCCACCAGGCCGCTATCGTACCGCCAATTAAAGCCCACCCAGGGACCACGCTTGAATGGCTGATACTGAAAATGCGTGGTCTGGTTGTACCTTTCGTCGTGGTCGATGCGAAACACCTCGCATCCGACGGCCGACACCGCGCACGTGGAAGCGGGTGTCGCGCCCACCCCAGCCACCTGAGGCTCGAAGAAGCGCGCCGCCACGCTCGACATCACTGTGTACGCGGTGAAGCGGTGTATGGTGGGCACGCTGACGCGCAAGGCGAAGCCAGGTATCTTCGACTTGTCCCACTCGATCGGGAAGGTGATCGGCGAGTCGCCCAAAACACTGAAGTCGAACGCCCTTTCCGTATACTTCCAGATGTATTCCCCGTCCACCACCAAGTATTTGCTGAAGGCTTGTTCGAGGCCCGCATGGAATTCGTTGCGGGTGCCGGGTTTCAATGGGACGGTGCTGACGCACGGGCTGATGGTCGATGCCATCAGGGCACTGATAACGGGATCCGCACATCCATTGCTGGCCAGAATCAGGTTTTCGTTGAACGGCGTTTCCATGGTGTGAGCGTAAGAGATTTTCATCACCGTGCCGGTCTTCTTAACATTATAGGCAATGCCGAGGCGTGGCTCAGCTTGGCTGAAAATCGAAATGCCGTGGTAAAGGTCGCCACGCAGCCCGACATTGAAGTTCCAGTTTTTGTAGGTAATGGCATCTTGCGCGTAGAGCGCAATCTCCTTAATGTCGGAGTGCACGTCATAGGGATAAAGGCCGCTGGTTGTGGCGGAGCACCCGTCCGAAGCGGGAAGCGACGCGGTGCGAGTTAAGTCGTAACAACCCAAGAGAGGAACAAACGTCGGGTTGACTGTGAGCGTCCCCGTACAATTGGCCGGATTGGTTATCGCCGGGTTCGTATCGGGGCTTCCATCGGCATTCAGACACACGGGGTTGGAGGTGGGATCGACGATTCCAAAACTGTCGTCCTCGGTCAGGAAGGTATGCTCGAAGTCCACCCCCGCCTTAAAATTGTGTACACCTTTCACATAGTTGATATCGCCGCGCAGGCCGGCGTTTGTCAGAATTCGGTCCTGGCCAATGCTTTGGCGTTGGAGGTCGGGGATGAGATCGGCGAAAGGATCGCTGCTGGGATAGTAGTTGTACCCGTCGCGTCGCACCCAGCCACCGAAGGTAAGCACCGTACTATTGTTGATTAAGCGTGTCCAGGCGGGGGCAACGTCAATGGTCTTGATCTGCGAGCGCTGATCGCTGGGACCCACCGGCAGACCGTTGGGCCCAAGGCCGCTGTTGTCCACCACCAACCCGGACCAGCCCGAGGCATCCTCAGCGTCGTAGGAATTAGGAGTTTGGAACCATGAGCGAGTGAATTGAAAATTCAAATTGACGGTATCTTTTGCCGTGGGCTTGAAGTCGAAGCGGTCAAAGATATTTTCTTCATTTCCCTTGTCGTGCATGACGTCGAACTCAGGGCCATCCAGAAACCTTGAGGTATTCATGCCGTTTCCGGCAATAAAGTTGCCCCAGCGCTGTCCGCCGTAGCCTAAATTAAAGTCAACATTTGAAGTTCCGAATGTTCCGTAAGAGGCTGTCACCCCACCGTGCGGTGTGGTTTCGCCAAGTCCGGAGCGCGTTGTAGCAACTATCACCAGACTGGTCTTGCCCCCGTATTCGGCAGGCGGTGCTCCCTCAATGACTTCGAGCGATTGCACGGCGTCGGCGGGAAGCTGATTGGAGAAGACCTTACTCTGCTGGTCCGTGATGGGCTGGCCGTCGATGGAGAAGGAGTTGGAAGCGTGGTCCCCCAGACCGTGGAACAAGCCATTGGAGTCCGCAGCAACTCCCGGTGAACTCAATGTGACCAGCGAGCTGAGGGATGAAGACTGGCTTTCCAGCGGAAGCTTATCGAAGAGCGCTCTGTCCACATCCGTGTGGGTTGTCGGGTTGACCTCAATGAGGTCCGAAGATTCCGTCGAGACTGTAACGGTGGTCCGGGCACCGGCCAGTTGGAGCGTGATATTGAGTTTGACGGGCACAGGGGAGGACAAAGTTACGTCTTCGTGGAACGGTGCAAAACCGGTATCGCTGGCGGCCAGGTGATAGGGGTTGTAAGGAATATTCGTAATCGTGAAATTGCCATTAGCGTCGGTGGAGGCGGTCCGCTCGAAGCCGCTCACCGGATTGAGGATGGTTACCGTCGCACCGGGAATTACCGCACCGGAAGGGTCCTTCACCGTTCCCGTCACGGAGCCTGCGCTCCCCAAATTCTGCCCGGCGAAAAAAATTGGATGCAAAGCAAAGCCAAAAGATAAAACCACAATGTAGAATGATACGCGCCTGCCAAACATGAAATTTCCTCCTTGGGGCTCATGAATTTTGCTGCAATAAATTGGGATGAGTCAAAATTCAGGAGAGAGGAGGACCGCGCGCGAGAATCGACTGCGCCAGGTTGGGTGAATAATGAACCTCTCGAGCCATCGGCTGAAAGGTTGATTCCCGCTGCGGCTCTTGTACTCTTGATGGCACTGCGGGGCGTACTGAGCCGCTGCGCGCGATCTGGCATAGCGGGCAAAAAGGGCTCGGATCCTGTGAAGGGTGCCAGTACGTTCCGCCGTGGTGTTCAAGCTGGCAAACCCTTGCGAGTTCTGTGTGGTGGTGGTGTAAACATTCAGCGAAGAAAAGGTGTACTTCCCCCGTGAGTAATATGCCCACGATCAGGGCATTGACCCAGGGCTTATATCGATATTTTCTGCCGGACCGCAAGATGGCTGTCGCGCCCTTTTCAGGATGACTTCAGACTACCCGTGATCTCACAGAACTATCATGATAGCAAGAAATTGGCCCACGGGGAATTTTAAATATATCACATTCAGCGGGAAAAAAATTGTGATGCCTGCACCCGCCAAATGAGTTGCACAAGAATGAAATTGCCTAACTACGGGACGACGCGTTCACCGGCAATAGCGGCGCCGAACTTAGGATAGAGGCCAGTTCAAAGGCGCCACCCAAAGAGTAAGTGGCGATCTGCTTCCGCTTCACCGCGCACCTGCATCTCCGGTGCTTCGATGCATTTTGGCATGAAAAGAGGTTCACGTTTTAGGAGCGGCTTCCCGGGGGGGACGCGTCGGTGACTTCGGTGTAGTAGTCTTCCGAGAGCGTCCGCCCTTGCGGGCTCAACAACCGGAAATGCCCAAGCCCCTTTTTCTGAAGCCAGAATTTGAGTGTGAGCGGGAGCACCTGCAGTCCGTACCTGGCACTGGTCCAAAAATTCAGCGATGACGCCTCAGGAAAATAGCGGGCCGGGCAGGAAATTTCCCCCAGGCGATACCCGCGATAAAGCGCCTGCACCAGGACCTCTCCGTCGAAAATAAAATCGTCGGAATTTTCCTCGAGCGGCAGGCGGGTCAGAACCTCGCGGGAAAAAGCCCGATATCCCGTGTGGTATTCGGACATTTTGTAGTCGAAGAGAATATTTTGATAGAAAGTCAAAATGCGGTTGCAAACATATTTGTAGAGCGGCATCCCGCCGCGCAGGGCGCCCGAGCCGAGGATCCGCGAGCCCAGCACCAGGTCGTACTCGCCGTAAGCAATCATGGCGGCCATGGCCGTAACCAGGTGGGGGGAATATTGATAATCCGCGTGCAACATCACCACGATATCAGCGCCCCGGCGCAAGGCTTCGCGGTAGCAGGTCTTCTGGTTTCTCCCGTAACCAAGATTGCGATGGTGGACGAAGGTGGTGAGGTGCAATTCCCGCGCCAATCGCACGGTGGAGTCGGAGCTGAAGTCGTCAACCACCAGGACCTCGTCCACCACATCGCGGGGCAATTCTGCGCATGTCTGCCGCAAGGTTCGGGCGGCATTATAAGCAGGCATGACCACGAAAACCTTTTTTCCGTTCAGCACCGGGCGTTCCCCAGTCTTTTTTGCAGGCCGTCCAGTCATATTGTTTATCACTGGCAAAGATTCGTCCAGTGCATCCGGCGAAAAGGCCCGTCAAAATCAATCTGGCGACAGAGTAGAGCCGGAGGTTATATTCTTTGATTTCAGGAAGGCTTTGGGCTGTCTTCCCAGGAGGTCAGCGCATGCAAATGCATTCCAACACCATTTTTGTTACCGGCGGCACATCGGGGATCGGCAGAGGTTTGGCGGAGGCGTTCAACAGACTGGGGAACAAGGTTATCATTTCCGGCCGGCGCGAAGATCGCCTGCGGGAGATTTGCGCCGCGAACCCCGGAATGCGACATTTCACTCTCGATGTGCGCGACCCTGATGCCATTTGCGCCGTCGCGCGCAAAGCGGTGGCGGAATTTCCATCGCTCAACTGGGTGGTGAACAATGCCGGCGTGCAGCGCCGGTTGCAAATTGCTCCCCGGGCGCCGCTTGACGAGCAGGGTTTGCTGGACGAAGTCAACACCAATATTCTGGGAGTGATTCGTGTGGCCGCCGAATTCCTACCGCATCTCGCTCAACAGCAGAACGCCCTGCTGCTCAACGTTTCCTCCGGGCTGGCGTTTGTCCCCATGGCGCAGTTTCCGATTTATTGCGCCACCAAAGCCGCTGTGCATTCCTTCACTCTTTCCTTGCGCCATCAGGCAAAAGGTTCGGGGGTGAAAGTAATGGAGTTGATTCCTCCCTACGTTGCCACGGAGCTGGGCGGCCCCCGAAAAACGGCGAGCGCCGGCGGTCCGCAGCCCATGCCGCTCGATACGTTTATTGCGGAAACCCTCAAAGCGCTGGAAACCGGAGGCGATGAAGTCGCCATCGGCGATGCCAGAAATCTGGTCGCCGCCACGGACCCCGAATCGGTCAAGACCATGTTTGAGAGAATGAATCACTGAGCGGAGACTCCCCGCGCCCGAGTGTCAATGAACCGGCTCAATTGGCGCGTCACCGCAGCCGGATTACTGTTGCGCCCCAGCCACCGGCCTCGGGCGGTGCATCGTCAAACGCCAATACAAATGGCGTGCGGGCGAGTACCGCGCGCACGATTTCCCTTTGCACCCCGATTCCGCGGCCGTGGATGATGCGCAGCCTCTTCAAGCCCAAACGATTTGCTTCTTCCAAATAGGCTTCCACGACACCGGCAACTTCCTTCGGCTGCACAGCGTGCAGGTCGAAAACGTCGGTGATGGGAATGCGGACGGGTTCATCCTCGCGTTGCATGATTTATTGCCTGCCAACGAATCTTCAGAGGTTGCAGCGATTTGGGGCGAAGGTTATAGTAAATATTTGCGGACTATTTCTGCATGAAGACCGCCTTTGGCGTCGGATGGGGAGTTACGCTCGCGATATTCGTGTTTGCGGGAAAGGTGTGCGCCAGTGCAGGCGGCACAAATGCTCCCAAACCGCCCAGCGCCCTTTCTCAAGCAGCCGATGAGTTCAAGACGCTGACGCAGGAGCTGGGGATCCGGCCGGAAAGCCCTCCCGCCGCGCATGAGCATCACACCTCCAGGATGCGCTGGCACGGGCGGCTTTTTGAAAATTTCCGCAATGACGTTTTGGATGCGATCCCCCATGAAGTAAGGCAGAACGGCGAGAGTGTCTCGCCGCTTCGCCGCAATCAGTTCGGTTTTAACGTTGCCGGGCCATTACTGGTGCCCCATCTCATCACCAATCCCAACAATACTTTTTTCCTGTTGTCCTACGAAGGGGTTCGCGAACACATCTATCGAGCCAACCTGCTGACCGTACCGACGATGCAACAGCGCCTGGGAGACTTTTCGCAGACGGTCGATCCCTCGGGGGACATTCTGCCCATTTACGACCCGGAACAGACTAACCCCAACCCCGCTTACGATCCCACCCAGGCCGTCTCCACTACGAATCTACAATACCTGCGTGCACAATTTCCCGATAACATTATTCCAACCACGCGTCTCTCCAATGTGGCGCAACAAGCTCTGCCGCTTTATCCGGCGCCGAACACAGATATCGGCCCGTTTTTTCAGAATAACTATTTTATTAACTCCCCGCAGATCGACGACGCCGACGGCATCATCGCCAAGCTGGACCACCCCTTTCGCGAGCGCCACCGCCTGACCTTCAACTCCACGCTTTCGAGCGGATATCTGAGCCCTGCGAAATATTTTCCCAATGACGCCAGCCCAACCTCGCCGGACCAGCACTTCTCCACGCTGCGCGGGGAGCTGGATTACGTTTACACCGCCGGCAGCAGTACGATGAATTCCGCCAGCGTGGCCATGAGCTCCGATGTTGTGCAGTCCACCTCGGGAACGGGCGCTCCCTTCCCCAATTATTCCCTCAGCAACTACGTCTCCATGGGCACGGCGTATCCCAACTCGCGGAACGCGCGCATCACCCTGAGTCTTTCCGACGGCTGGTCCACGAACAAGGGCAAGCATTCCATTCATCTGAATGGGGAGACGGATTTCTATCAGGTAAATTCCTTCAACCCTGAATTTCCTTCTGGGTATTTTCAATTTACTCCCGATATTACCAGCCTGCCCGGAATCACCGACACCGGAGACCCCTTTGCCAGTTTCCTTCTGGGCCAGACGGCATCCGCGCAGCAAACCTTTGTCATTTCGCCTTCCTACTTTCGCGATTCCTACCAAAGCTTCAGCCCGCGGGACCGTTACGCGTTGCGTAAGAATCTGCAATTGAGCGCCGGCCTGGTGATCAGCCGCCGGACGCCGCGCGTGGAGAAATACAACCGGCAGAGCACCGTTGACCCGAGCGTCATCGATCCCTCGATCGGTCTTCCCGGCGGACTGGCCTTCGCCGGTGTCGACGGCATCTCGCGCGGCATGCGACCCGTCAATTATGACATCGACCCTTCCGCCGGCATCACCTGGAATCCGCGGGGAAGCAGCAAAACCGTGGTCAGCGTCTCCTACAGCCGCTCGCACACCCAGATTCCCATTTACAACGGGCAGTGGGCCACGCAGGGATTCAACGCCTTTGAGACCTTTATTTCGCCCAACATTCAACTCAGTCCCGCAGTGACGCTGGATGCAGGCATTCCGCCGCCCACCACGCCACTGCCGGACCTCAGCCCCTCGGCGGCCGACAACACCACCGCGCATTTCATGGACCTGACCAAAGCCGAACCGGTCTATCAATCCGCTTCCCTCTCCGTTGAACACGACATTCCCTTCTCCATTGCCATTTCCGTGGGAGCGAATCGCAGCGTAGGCCGCGCCCTGCTGGTGGGCGACGGAGTCGTCAATCCCAACGCCATCAGCCCTGCCGACATGGTCTATGGCGACAACCTTTACACCTACTCTTTCCGGTCGACGCTCCAGCCCTATCCCCAATACCCCGGCTTCGAACTTTACGGGGAATATCCAGGCGGCCGCTACCAACGCGACTCAGGTTATGTCCGAATTGAGAAGCGCGCCTCATTCGGCTTGACGTTTACAGCCTATTATTCGTTCTCGAAACAGCTCGATGACTATTCCGGACCCTACGGCAACCAGGATTTCTTCAATTTAAATGATGATTGGTCCGCGACGTCCTACAACACTCCGCAATATCTTACGCTCAGCTACGTCTACGATTTTCCCTTCGGGCCCAACCAGGCGCTCTTGAACTACACCGGCATCACCGGCGCCCTGGTTCGCGGATGGTCGCTGAGCGGCGACGCCTACTGGAATGACGGAACCCCCCTGGCGCCGCATCCGGAATTCAACAACACCGGCGACGTCCTCCCCACCCTTGACGTGAATGTGGTGCCGGGCGTGGACCCGCACATTTCAAACCCGGGACCGGCCGAATGGTTCAACCCCGCCGCCTTCATTCAGCCCCCGGACTTCACCATGGGAGACGCTTCGCACACGATTTCGGGCCTGCTGGGTCCGGGCTATGATTCCATGGACATCAGCCTGGGAAAGCGCCTCCCCATCGGCGGTCAGCGCGTGTTTGAATTCAACGCTCTCGCCCTGGACGTCCTGAATCACGCGAACTGGAATTATCCGGACACGATGATTGGTTCGACGAGCGAGCCCAATGTGGATGCCGGGAGAATCATCGGGTCGCACGGTGGGCGCGTCATCCAACTCGGCCTGAAACTCAGCTTCTGATGCTCCGATTCGCCCACTTGATCCTCGCACTGCTTACGGCGGCGACCCCGCTTGCCACGGCTTACGCGCAAAGCGCCGGCGTTTCGATCCCCGCCTGGATTGACGAGGGCGATTGCGGCCCGGCTCCCAAGTTTGACGCCACCATCAACGGCAAGCCCGCACCGGTGACTTCGCAGTTGGGCCCGGGCACTGACCAGATGATTTTGTTGGTGACCGATTTCACCGGCGATATATCCCTCATGGAAGCGGCAAAGCAGGCGCTGGCACAGGATATTTCAAAACTGAACTCCAATACTTGGGTGGGGCTGATGCGGGATCAGGACGGTCTTCACGTGCTGGTGGACCCGGGCCCCAACCGCCCGACATTGCTGAACGCCATCCAGGCCCTCGCCAGCATCGGCAAGCCAGGATTATTTGAATCCGTCACTTCGGCACTGACACTGGCGGACAGCATCCTGCGGAAGTCGGCGGTGCGCATGGCCGTTCTGTACATCACTGACAGCAACATCTATAATTACCGCGAGGATTATACGAACCCGGTGATCAACTCCAGCGATCCCCACGACCTCAGCCATGTCTTTCCCGACGCCTTGATTCAGGATGAGATTGCCCGGCTGACGGATGAGGAAAGTGAACTGGAGGCGCCCCTCTTCGTGGTTCATCTCAATTACCGCTCGGATACCCTTAACCTTTCTTATCAAAATGGCCTGATGAGCCTCGCGAATGACACGGGCGGCAATGGGCAGGTGTGCCGGTCTGTGGGTGAAATCCCGGATGACATCGCCTCGGCCTTCGCTCGCATCGCTCACGAGTGGCGGCTGAACCTGGGGATTCCCCCGAAATTTCATGGCAGCGCGCAAATCCGTTTGACTGCGCCTTGCGGCGGTGAAGACGCGCGGCTTTCCTGGCGCGTGCGCCTGCGCCCGAAGGAGGGTTAATGCGGCCCTTGCGTTTCCGGTTTATTTTTGAACTCTTCCTGGGGGCGGTTCTGATCCTCTCCCTTTTGATGATGTGGCGGCAGTCGCGGCGGATCACCGATTTCCAGCGCCGGCAGCAGGAGGATACGCAGGCGTGGCGCTCGCTCCAGAAAGCCTTGCGGCAGAAAGAGGCACCGACTACTCCTTCACCCACGCCGGAGGGCGCCGCACCCAGCGACGAAGAAAAGGCTGACCTTGCCAAGCGCGAGGCGGTGATCGAGCGCCTGGACCAGGAACTCGCGGAAACCCGCGCAAACCTCTCTGATCTCCAGACTCAACTCTCCAATTCCAATCAGCAAAACGCCCAGGCACTGGCCGATGCCGAGTCAAGCCTGCAAAAGCAGCAGGCGGATTCCCAGGCTCAGCTCAGTGACCTGCAAAAGAAGTTGGACGCCGCGCTTGCCCAGGCGGACATCGCCCGCCAACGCACCGCGGCCGTGGAAGCCGATAACTCCAAGCTAAGGACCGACACCGCTGCGGCCACCTTGCAATCGAACGATGTCTCGCACACCCTCGCCAGTCTCCAGGAAGTGGATAATCGGCGCGAGGTCTATTTGACTTCCATTCTCCGCCGCTACCGTGACATTACCAGTGAATTCCGCGCCATGAGCAGCATGCTGGATACCAGCCGCGACGCGGGCTCTGGTCCGTGCAGCGGCGCGGCGCTCAGCCGCATCCAGAACGCTGTCACCTCCGCTGAGGACGATATGCGGCAATTAAGCGAGCTGAATGCGCGGGCGCAGAAGTTGGAGAAACAATTGAAGAAGTAACTTCTGGTTTAATTTCAGCGGCGCCCTATGAGCGTCCTCTGTGGTAGATAGACCTCGGCTTCAGCAAGCAGAGGGGAAAGACGAATTGAAAGTTTCGTTAGAACTCGTTAGAATAGACTCTTGCTCTGGTGGCAAACAAGGAGTCTGTATGAAGGAAAAGATTCATCCCAACTATCATGAGGTCACAGTCGTTTGCGCGTGCGGCAACACGTTCAAGACGCGCTCGACTTATAAGAACGACCTCCTGCACCTGGAAATTTGTTCCAAGTGCCATCCTTTCTTTACGGGTAAACAGAAGCTTGTGGATAGCGCCGGCCGCGTGGAGCGGTTCCAGCGGAAATATGCAGGGTTCAGGAAACCCGCACCTGCGCCCGCCGGCACAAAGACTGCCTCCGGCGCGTGATTTCTAAGCGATTCTCCACCTCGATTCACCACACAGAGTATAGAAGGGCGCGAAGAAAAGCGGGTGCTTAACTGTCAGTTCACTTCGGCATTTTGACTCTGTGTGCTCTACGATCCCAGTGGTGAGTCTTTACCGGATTTCCAGGAATCGGTATTGAGATCACCCTGCTGAGGCACCGAGGACACGAAGGCGGATGGCCACAATTCCACCCCTCAATCCCTACG
>JASHTZ010000762.1 GCA_030040295.1 Terriglobia bacterium
TTCCGCATTCACGGTGAATCATGCAAAATTTCTGCCTCAGCCGCGCGTCGGGCTTGCGTTCAGCCCATTTGGCGCAAAGACCGTGATTCGGGCAGGATTCGGGATGTACAACGACCTGCAGGATGCGCTGGGCTACCGCATGGACCAGAACGCGCCGTTCAATCCAACTTACAGCATCGCCTCGCTTCCCGTGGCGAGCCTTCCCCTCAATCCCGCGGCGGCGACGCCCGCCGGCGCCAAGTTGGTGCCAGGAGGTATTCAGCCCAATCTGAACACACCCACGCTGGTATCGTGGTCGCTGCGGGTCGAGCGGGAACTCACTCCCAACACCGCCTTGACGGTTGGTTACGTCGGGTCGCACGGATACCACGAATTGATCGGCCTCGATGCCAATGAACCGGCGCCCACCATCTGTCCGGCATCGCCATGTCCGACCGATTATCCGACCGTAGGAGGCACGGTCACCATCGCCACGGGATTTCCCGCAGGCTCGCCGCTTGCGGGAGCGCCCGTTCCCAGCGGGTCCTACTATATTCCCACCACGGCGACCAAACCCAACACCTCGCTTGGCCCCACCTGGACGTGGTTTTCGCTCGGCGACAGTTCCTACAACGCGCTGCAAGTGGATTTGAACCACCGCTTGAGTCATGGCGTCCTGCTGCGCGGCTCCTACACGTGGTCGAAGTCGCTCGACAACGGCGACTCCTTGAACTCCACCACTGCGGGAAATGCGCCGGGCCTGGTTTCGAACCCGTTCGATTTGGGCGCGGACTGGGGTCCGGCAACCTATGACGTGCGAAATATCGGGGTGATCAGCGCGCTCTACGCCTTGCCCTTCGGAAAGGGAGAGCGTTTTGGGTCGAATCTTGAAGGCGCCGCGAGCCGCGTGGCCAGTGGCTGGAGTGTAAACAGCATCGTTACTCTGCAAGCGGGATTCCCTTTCACGCCCCAGCTCAGTTACAACCCCTCGAATAACGGCGACACGAAGGATCCGGTGCGGCCGTCCCTCAATCCGGATTTCTCCGGCTCGGTGATTACCGGAAATCCGGCGCAGTGGATCAATCCCAACGCCTTTATCGCGCCGCCTTCGACGGGCGGATTCTACGGGAGTCTGGGAAGGGATTCGTACACGGGTCCGGGGCTGGCCACCTGGGATTTCTCCGTGGTGAAGGACACGTCGATTCGCGAAGGAATGCGCCTGGAGTTTCGCGCGGAGATGTTCAACCTGCTCGACCGCGCCAATTTTAACACGCCCAATCTGATCATCTTCACGCCGCCCACGGCGGCAAACCCTTCGGGAGTCTCGGGGACGGCGGGAGCCATCACGAGCACGTCCACGACTTCTCGGCAGGTGCAATTCGCGCTCAAGCTGCTCTGGTAAGTTGCCTCGGGTGAAGCCTTGCGCTATGGTTTGAGAGGTAAACCGCGTGGCGCAGGCGCGGCAAATTCGCAGGCGACGAATCGGGGAGCTTCCATGAGCTGGGTAGACGAGCTGGCGCGGAGTATTTCCGGCGTGTTGATCGATGACACCGCGCGCGATGCGGTGGCCACGGATTTTGGCCGCATCGTGACGCGCAAGCCGCAAGCAGTGGTGCGCCCGGCATCCACCGAAGACGTGCGGCGAGTGGTGAAGTTTGCGGCGCGAAATTCGCTCCACATTTCGACGCGCGGCGGCGGGCACTCGCAAACCGGCCAATCGCTTTCCGACCAGATCGTCTTGGACACTACCTCGCTGGATCAAGTGAAAAGTGTCACAGAGAATTCCGTCACGGTGCAGGCGGGAATCAAGTGGCGCGCGCTGGTGGAACACCTCGCGCCGCAAAGCCTCTCCCCGCCCGTTTTGACGAACAATCTTGACGTCACCGTGGGCGGGACGCTTTCCATGGCCGGGCTGGGCGTGGCGTCGTGGAAATTCGGGACGCAGGCGGACAACTGCCTGGAGCTGGAAGTGGTGACAGGCGGGGGCGACGTGGTGCGCTGCTCGGAAAGCCAGAATCGCGATCTCTTTGACGCGGCGCGCTGCGGCGTGGGCCAATTCGGAGTGATTACCGAAGCGGTTCTCAAGGTTCGCCGGCACGCTCCGCGCTTTCGCAGTTTTTATCTCCTCTATGACGATCTCGCCCGCCTGCTCGATGACTTGAAGTCGCTGATGGAAGACAAGCGCTTTGACTATCTGGAATCGTGGTGCGTTCCCTGTCCGCAGGGCTTCAAGAAAGTCGCGGGGCAGCGCCAGCCGCTAGCGCAGTGGTTTTTCCCGCTCCACACGACGGTGGAGACGCGAGAAGGCGAAGCGCCCGAGCCCCTGAGCAAGTTGGGCGGATTGAA
This sequence comes from Terriglobia bacterium, assembly GCA_030040295.1. Classification (GTDB taxonomy): domain Bacteria; phylum Acidobacteriota; class Terriglobia; order UBA7540; family UBA7540; genus Bog-366. Next base: position 2,326 of record JASHTZ010000762.1, read on the forward strand.
ATTCTACAAACTGGTCCACACGGAGGACGGCGAGATCAGCGAGTTCTTCACGCGACTCGACAATCTGTTTGCGCTGTGGAAGCGCGGCGGCTTTTGGGATTACGCCCATCCCTGGATGGAATGCGTCCTGCCCTGGCAGACCACGCCCATGTACATTTCGCAGGTGCTCGCAAACCTGCCGCCGCAGGCGCTGGTGGGCGGGCACATTTTGCTTTGGCCGGCGCTGGGCACGGCGTCGCGCGCGCCGCTGTTCATGCGTCCGCAAGCGGATTTCCTGATGGGTTTCGGGATTTTGCCCGCTGTGCCGCAG
>JASHTZ010000763.1 GCA_030040295.1 Terriglobia bacterium
TTCGCCTGCCGGGCGATGATGGAATCTTCACCGTCGACCAGAAGCGGCTGGTGCGCCTCGTCCAGTCGGAGGCCGAAGCAGTCACGGATAAGAGGCGGACCGCCATGATGCTGGCCGTGCCCCTGCCGATCGTAAAGGCCCGGTCGCTCATCGTTCTCGATGGGACCAAAGCGGTTGTCCGTCTGAATGACCCTTTGCCGATTTTCTATGTCCAGTCTGCGGCCGGCCTGGGCGCGAACCTGGAACTGGTGAGCTTGAAGGTTACAAAACAATCACGTGTGGTCGAGGAGGTGGATACCGGCCGCGGCAAGAATGCCACGTCCACGGAAGATCGCTCCACGCTGCCGGTCGAGCGTAAGCAAATCGCGCCGAATGTCTACACCTTGAAACCCCTTCAGCCCCTGGAAGGGGGCGAATACGCTTTCGGGGTAGTCGTGGACGGCAAACTCAGCCTGGATGTTTGGGACTTCGGATTTGAAAAGTGGCAGGTGGTGAAGTGAACGGGCTTACTTGCGGGGCCAAGCACAATTAAATTTTCGCTTGGGGCTATTTTCTTCGATGGGCAGATTTTGTGCGACCGGTATTACGGGTTGGTGAGGGCGGCGCGTTTGGCAGCGGTCTTTTCGGCGTACATCCGGGCATCAGCCTCCGCCACATCCTTTTCCGGTGATTGGCCGTTCACGTGAATGTACAAACCCAGGCTTACGGAAATCGGCAAATCGCCCACGCGATTGCTGGCATCCCATTCCGCCACTCGGTGATGCATCCGCTGGCGGACCGTTTCCCCGCCTTTCTCATCTGTCTCAGGCAAGAGAACAAGAAACTCATCTCCTCCATAGCGAACAACGCAATCGGATCCGCGCACACAGGATTTCAGGATGGTCGCAATCTGTGAGAGCACGTAATCGCCCATCAAGTGGCCGTAGCGGTCATTCACCTGCTTGAAATTGTTCAGGTCACACATGATCAGCGCCAGCGAGCGGTTGGTGCGCTCGGCGCGGGAGATTTCACCGGCCAGAAGATCGTGCAGCAGGCCGCGCGTGAAGACATTGGTTACCGCGTCCACCATGCTGGCGGCCTTAACCTCCTGCGAAGACATGTATTGCTGAAGGTTTGACAGCCGCAGGCCGCGGTTTTCCAGTTCCCGGCGGACGTATACAAGCGAAGCCAAAACTGCAGCGACCATGATGACGAAAAGAACCTGTGGAGACAGGCTGATGTGTATGCCGTCGCTGAACCAGAATTGATGCGGGAAAAAGAAGGAAAGGACGCCCAAGACGAGAACTACGCCTGCGAAGACAATGAGAACCCAGAATTCCCTTTTCTGAGATTCCAGACTTACGAGTTCGGCCTGGATGCGCGCTTGCGGGCCGACTTGTTCGACGTTTGGGAAATTCCTCATGCCCCCACACTCAATATCGATCAGACTTTGGGAAATAAAGAGGTGGATTTACCAGAATCCACAGCGTTTTCATTATATGAAAATTGAAGGAGAAAGCAAGAACCAGATTGGACCGGGCAACGGAAGGCGCCTTAGTCTCAAGACACAACAGGCCTATCACTTTACGCCGATAAACCGTTCATAGATTTATCTTTTCTGAGACTGTTTTGGCCTGCGTAAACAGCAGCAGATAATCATTCCCTCCCGCCTTCGAATCTGTCCCTGACATGTTGAAGCCTCCGAAGGGGTGCGCTCCCACCAGCGCCCCGGTGCATTTCCGGTTCAGGTAAAGGTTTCCCACAAAGAATTCTTCTGTGGCGCTTTCCAATTTGCGCCGGTCCCGGGTGAAAACCGCTCCCGTGAGGCCGTAATCCGTGTTATTGGCAATGGCCAGCGCCGATTCAAAGTTTTCGGCCCGAATGACCGCCAGGACGGGGCCGAAAATTTCCTCCTGAGCGATTCGAGCCGTGGGAGGAACGTCAGCGATCACGGTCGGCTGAATAAAATGTCCTTCTCCCGCCGCTGCAACACCGCCCGTAATCAAGCGGCCCTCCTTTTTTCCAACTTCGATGTATTCCATAATCGTTTTTTTTGCCCGCGCATTGATTACCGGACCCATATAATTCTCCGGCTGCTCGGAAGGCCCCACGGTAATCTGTTCCACCTGCTGTCGAAGTTTTTGAACAAATGCGTCGTAGACTTGTCCAACCACGATCGCCCGAGAACACGCGGAACACTTCTGGCCTTGATATCCGAAGGCCGAAGCGACCACGCCTTCCACGGCCTCATCGAGGTTGACGTCGCTATCCACCACAATCGAGTCCTTGCCGCCCATCTCCGCGATCACGCGCTTCACCCAGATTTGCCCAGGCGCAGTCTTGGCTGCGAGCTCGTTGATGTGCAGGCCAACGTCCTTGGATCCCGTGAAGGCCACAAACCGCGTACGCGGGTGGCCTACCAGCGCATCTCCCACCACTCCGCCCGGCGCAGGGAGAAAATTCACCACGCCCGGCGGCATGCCCGCTTCCTCCAGCGCCTCAAAGAACTTATAAGCGATGGTCGGCGAGTCGCTTGAGGGCTTCATCACCACCGTGTTGCCCGTCACGATTGATGCCACGGTCATTCCTACCAGAATGGCAAGGGGGAAATTCCAGGGTGGAATCACAATGCCCACCCCAAGCGGGATGTAACGCAAGTGGTTCTTCTCGCCGGCCACTGGCGTGAGCGGCTGAGGCCCCCCCAAGCGCAACATGGCGCGAGCGTAGAATTCAATAAAGTCAATTGCCTCTGCCACATCGGCGTCCGCTTCCGGCCACGTTTTGCCAACCTCATAAACCAGGCGCGCCTCGTAGTAATACTTCCGGTCCAGCAGAATCTTGGAGGTTTTCAGCAGGAGGTCTACACGTTTCTGCACGGGCGTGCGGCTCCAGGTTTTGAATGCCTCTGCGGCCGCCTTCACCGCGCGATCCGCGAGCACCGCGTCCGCCTTGGAAAATACTCCCACCACCTGCCCGGGATGGCTGGGATTGTGTGAGTGGAGCTTGTCCGGCGTTTTGATGCGCTCGCCGCCGATCACCAGAGGGTATTCGCGGCCCAACTCCTCGCGGATTTCATCCAGCGCATACTCCATCCTGCGGCGATGAGCAGGACTATTTTTGAAATCGCTCAGAGGTTCGTTCTTGAATTCGGGAAGCGCCATGCGCGAGCCTCGGGGAAGAAAATGGACACAAATGATTATAGCGGATTGTAGCGTGGGCGTCCCCACCCGCGACTGAAACGCGGCTGGGGACTGCCGGGCTACAGCTCCGGACGTCACGCTCCCACGACCGGATTGGTCAGCGTTCCGATTCGCTCGACGGTCACATTCACCGTGTCGCCGGCTTTCATAAACACCGGCGGGTGCCGTGCAAATCCCACTCCGGGCGGCGTGCCCGTGGAGATCAGATCACCCACCTCCCAGGTAACCGACTGTGAAAGGTAGCTGACCAGAAATGGCACCTTGAAAATCAGGTTGCTGGTATTGGAATCCTGAAGCGTCTGGCCGTTCAACGTCAGGGAAACTCGCAGGACGTGGGGGTCGGGAAGTTCATCCGCAGTGACGATCCACGGGCCGGTGGGGGCAAATGTGTCGCAGCTCTTTCCGCGATACCATTGCTTATCGGCAAACTGCATGTCGCGCGCGCTCACATCGTGGAGAATCGTGTAGCCGGCAATGTACTTGTGCGCATCGCTTTCGGCGATGCGCGTTCCGCGCTTGCCGACCACGACCGCAAGCTCCGCTTCATAATCCACCTGCGTGGAATTGGGAGGCAGCCTGATAGGATCGCCGGGGCCGCAGATGGTGTTGTGCGATTTCAGGAAAAAAATCGGCGCAGCAGGGGGCTCAACGCCGCCTTCGCGCGCGTGGTCGGCGTAATTCAGGCCGATGCAGGTGATTTTCTGCGGATGAGCAATGGGCGCGCGCAGCTTCGCCTTGGCGAGGGGAACCAGCAAGTCTTTGGGGCTTTTCTTCCCTGTCGCGGTCGCGCTGGCAACAATGACGCCCAATGCCTGGCGATACTTTTCTCCGAGTCCAAGAAGCTCGATCATGTCTTTCGGCGGCCCGCCCAACTTGTGCAGCACTTTCGCGGCCGCCGCCACCTTGGCGTCGGAAATCTTTCCCTTGGAAATCATGCCGTACGCGGCTGCTACGTCCACCACAAAATCACCCTGAATCACACCGAGGGACAATTGCTTTTTCAATTCGTAAGTAACAAGCTTCATGATGAATGTCTCTCCCTTCAAGGGCGCAAGAGCCCGATGAGATTACTCTCCGGTCAGGCGAAACAAGTAGTGCCCCGACCCCACCTCGAAGATAGCCCGATTGCCTTCGAATCTTCCGGCGGTGATGCCGGGCGTTCCCGGCACAAAGTGCCCCGCCTGCCAAATCGTATGGTCACCTTCCTGAACCGTGATATCCGTCATCTCGTCTTCCTTGGGGATGGAAACGCTCGCGGCGCTGTTCACTGGTACGTCCACCTGCAAGGTGATGATTCCCGGGTCGTGAGTCCAGGAAGACGTCACTTTGCCGCGCACCGTGCTCACGGTGGCGCTCACTGACGTAAGGTCGCGCGTCACCTGCGGCTCGATGCGGATGTGGCGATAGCCGGGCTGCTCAGGGTCGACATTGATTCCACCCAGCGCCTCGTAAAACCACGCATCGACGCTCCCCATCATGTGGTGATTTTGCGAATTCATCGATGGGCCGACTTTTTTCTGCCAGAGTTCCCACACCGTGGTGGCGCCGTTTGCCAGCATGTATCCCCAACTGGGATAAGTGGTCTGTGTGGCGAGATCATATGCCAGGTCAGAGCGGCCGTCTTTGGTCAGGACAGGGAACAGGTAGCGCAGCCCCGCAAGTCCGGTGGTCAGGTGTGTGTTGTGAAGGTAAAGAATGTTGTTATTGAGATTGCCTGCCACGGCTCCGCGATGGTCAGGAGGAACTATATCCAGAAAAAGCGGCAGGTCGTTGGCGGTTTGGGTTCCGGTGGTGTAGTTGCCGGTTTTCGGGTCGAAGAATTCCTTATTAAAGGCGTCTTTGATCCTTTCGGCCTGCTGCGAATAATTCTCCGCGTCGGCGGAATTGCCCAGCGCCGCCGCCATTTTGGAAAGCACCAGGGTGTCGTAGTAATAGTAGAAGTCGGAAACTTCCGCGCCGGGAGTAAACTCTGTCGCCACCCAGTCACCGTAATAGCTGTAGCTCAAGACATCGCCGGGCGCGCGGCTGTGCAGGAACTCCTCATATTTCTTCAAGCCATCATAATTTTCCTCCAGGAGCCGCCGGTTGCCCGTTTGGAGGTAGGTGTACCAACAGATCAGCGGAAAAGCCGTGCCCCACGCCGGATCGGCCGGCCGCCGCCCGTAGCGGTGCGGAACCGTATCCGTGATGGTGCCGTCGGGATCCTGCACGTCGCGGATGTCGCGCAGGAAGTTGGTGTAAAAGGCCGCCATGTCAAAATTCAACAACATCCCCTCGGCGCTCACTTGCGCATCGCCCATCCATCCCTGCCGCTCGTTGCGCTGATCGCAATCCGTGGGGACGCTGTGCAGGTTCGTTAGATCCGACCAGCGGATGATCTTGTGGATCTGATTCAGCAGGGTCTTTGAGGCCACAAAGCTGCCGGTGGTCTTGACGGCTGAGTGCACCACGTGTCCGCGAATCGAATCGAGGCTGGGCGTGCCGGGGAATCCGGTAATTTCAACGTAGCGAAAACCATGATAGGTGAAACGCGGGTGGTAGTATTCCTCTCCACCGCCGCGAAGAATGTAAATGTCGCGCGCTTTGGCGGCGCGGATGTTTTCGCGGTTGATCATCCCCGTGTCATAGAGCAATTCAGCGAAACGCAACTGCACCTGCGTCCCGCGCGGCCCGGAAACGTGCAAGTCAACCCAGCCGCTGAAGTTCTGTCCCATATCGTAGACGTAAACTCCCGGACGCGGGTTGGTGAGACCGATTGGAACCATCGTGTCCACGTCCTGGATGGGCGGCATCATCTGCGCGGAGAGAACGCCTCCCGGAGCCTTTTCCGCTTCCGCCGGCTTCCAGCCATCCTCCTTGTAGCCGGGCATGTCCCAGCCGGGAGTTTCCAGACGCGCGTCGTAGACTTCGCCGTCCCAAACGCTGTCGCTCACGATCGGCCCGTTCTTAACCTTCCACGCCGGGCCGCTGGTGACGCTCACGTGCTTGCCGCTGGCCAACTCGATATCCAGTTGCAGGAGCAGCTCGCGCTCATGGAACCAGCCTTCGCCCAGCATCACACCCACGGCGTTTGGCCCACTGTGCAGGTTGTGCGTGATGTCGTAGGTAACATAAAGGGCGCGCTTATCAAAAGTGGTCCAGGCGGGATCGAGATAGTTCATCCCGATTTTTCTTCCGTTGATGTGCAGCTCGTAGTATCCGAGACCGCAGATGTAAGCGCGGGCGTGGCGCGGGGCCTCAGGCAAGTTGAATTCCTGCCGCAATTGATTGGCGCCGCCAATCCATTGCCCTTTCCAGTCATCGGCGGAAAGCAGCGCCACGCCAAAGCTCGCCGGCTCGCTGTAGGCGCTGGTGTTGCCGTCCTTATCCCAATAGCGAACTTTCCACCAGTAGGAGTGATTGCTTTCCAGTGATTTGCCGTTGTAAATCACCTGTGTGGGATCGTCGGAGGCGGTTTTTCTGCTGTCCCATTGGTCGCCCTTGTTCTGCGCGAGCAGTTCGGGGCTGCTCGCCACCAGCACCTGATAGGCGGACTGCATCTGCGCGCGCTCAGTGTGCAGGTCCACCCACGCCAGGCGCGGCTGGCGCACGTCGATTCCCACAGGGTCTTTCAGGAATTCGCATCGCAGATTCACCGGCGGCAGCGGACCCTCCGCCGCACCTAGCGATTGCGCAAAGCAGCCGGCCGTCAGCACAAAACAAGCTGCGATCTTCACAAGCCTGAGGGTTCCAATTGATCTGGTCATCGCAAGCCTCCTTTACCTGTGCAGGTTGCTCATTATTACGGAAGGCAAAAGGATAAAGTGAAAATGGTGAGAGGTAAAAGGTAAAAAGGCGAGAATTTTACATTTTACCTTTTACATTTACCTCTTCTTCTTTTCCGCTTCCGCTTCACATGAAGACAGGTCTAAAGCTTTTTCCATCGTTCCCGAAAGGACTCAGGTGCCAGCGCCGGGAAGTCACGCTCTTTTGTCCAATTCGAAACCGGGTAGGTGGGGATTTTTCGAATCCAACCCTTTCGGGCGAGCGGGAATTGACCCCAGCGAGCGAATTTGGCGCCCAAACGATACAAGGCGGGGTGACGCATTACCCATGCCCAAAGTCGAAATGCGGGCCTTTCCGGCAGGAGCGCCTCCGTGGGTTTTGGCGCGTGCTGCTGTGCTTCGCTGCGCAAGTGCAACAGCATGTCGGGAATATTGATTTTTACTGGGCAAACTTCCCGGCAAGCCCCGCAGAGCGAGGAAGCAAAGGGTAGTTCTCGCGCCTGGCCAATGCCGACAAACTCCGGGGTCACCAGCGCCCCGATCGGGCCGCTGTAGACCCACCCATAGGCGTGCCCACCGATCTTACGATACACCGGACAAGCGTTCAGGCAGGCGCCGCAGCGAATGCAGTAGAGCATCTCACGCATTTTGGGGTCGGCCAGCGATTTGATGCGGCCGTTATCCACCATCACAACGTGCATTTCTTCAGGGCCATCTTCCCCCGGGCGGCGTGGACCGGTAAGGAGCGAAGTATAGGTGGTAAGTTTCTGCCCGGTTCCCGACCGGCCGAGCAGCCTTATGAAAACGCCCAAATCTGCGAGGCGCGGAATAAGCTTTTCAATTCCCACCAGCGCGATGTGCACGCGCGGTATCGTAGTGCACATGCGAATGTTGCCCTCGTTTTCCACTGTGACCACGGTTCCCGTTTCAGCCACCGCGAAGTTGGCGCCGCTTAAACCCACACCGGCTTTTTGGAACATCTCGCGTAACGCCCGGCGGGCGATGGCGGTGAGTTCTTCCGGCACGTTGGTGCGCTCCGCATTAATGTGCTTCACAAACAGGTCGGAAACATCATCGCGAGTCTTGTGGATGGCAGGGCCCACGATGTGGGCGGGCCGTTCACCCGCCAGCTGAATGATAAATTCTCCCAGGTCAGTTTCAACGGGGCGAATTCCCGCGCCCTCGAGCGCGCGATTCAACTCCACTTCCTCGGCCACCATGGTCTTGGCCTTGACAACTTCCTTCGCCGTCGCTCGCCGGACGATGTCCACCACAATTCTACAAACTTCTTCTGCCGTGTCGGCCCAATGAACTTTGCCGCCATTGCGCTCCACGTTGTCGGCAAACTGGCCGAGGTAGTAATCCAGATTCTCGATGACCTGGCGCTTCGCCTCGCGCCCGGCCTCGCGCAGCCGCTCAAAGCCTGCAAACCCGGAGACGGAATTCAGGCGGTGGGTATATAAGCGAATCGTTGAGGAGCGATAGGCCTCCGCCAAGCGCGGATTGGCGATGGTCTCGCCACCGATTTGGTGAATCTCGTCGCTGTGAATGCCGGTGTCAGACATGTGTTGTAGCCGCGGTCTACGACCGCCGATCGGCGCTCATAGGGCGCCGCTACAGTTCTGCTATCGTTGTGCCAAAATCTCCGCTAGATGGATTGTCTTTAGAGCCACGCCCTGCCGGTGGATAAGGCCGGCAAGGTGCATCAAGCAACCTCCATCGGCGGCCACCAGATATTCCGCGCCTGTCTCCGTAGCGGCGTGAATTTTATCCTGGCCCATGGGCACGGACACTTCGGGAAATTTTACGGAGAACGTCCCACCGAAACCGCAGCAGAGCTTGTAATCCTGCATCTCCACCAAATCGATCCCCTGCACATTGCGCAACAGTTTGCGCGGCGCATCATCAACGCCCAACTCGCGCAATAGGTGGCAGGAATCGTGGTAAGTCACCCGATGCGCAAAGCGCGCGCCCAGGTCTTCCACTTTCAACACTCTCACCAGAAATTCCGAAAACTCGAAAAATCGCTTCTGCAATTCCCGGCATTTGCGCAGAAGGTCCGGGTCGTCCTCAAAGAGTTCGGAATAGAATACCCGCACCATTGCCGAGCAGGAACCCGACGGAGCGACGACGTAATCCGCATCTTCAAACAAGTCCAACACCCGGCGAGCAACGCTGCGCGCCTCGTCCCGGAACCCGGTGTTGAACGCCGGTTGGCCGCAACACGTCTGCGCCGGGTTGAACGTGACATCCACATCCAATCGGCGGAGAATTTTTACTACGCTTTCCCCGACTTGCGGAAAGAATTGGTCAGCAAGGCAGGTGATAAAGAGAGCTACACGGGGTTTGGCCATGGTGACGTGAATAAGCAACGCTATCGGAAATCGACCTGCGGGTCAAGGTGGTATGCGTAGCGGCGTTGTAGCGCGCCTGTCCCCAGGCGCGTACCGTTGTGGGTGGAGACAGTCGCGCTAGAGACGGGACCTTGATTTTTACTCAAAGTTGATGCATATTTGAGTAGAAATAGAGGGGGCCCGGGAGATGGCTAGAATTCAACCAGTTCTCACAAAAACTGAATCGGATTTAGTCGACCAGGTTGCTCAGCTTACGCAGTCCAAACGAACGGACGTAATCAAAAATGCGCTGGCCGTGTACCACTGGTTTGTGCGGAACGCCGTAACCGGGGCCAGGGTAATCGCACGTAAACCTACCGGAGAAGAAGTCGAACTGGAAACGCCGGAACTTGTCTCTCTCGAAGCCAAAGGCCAACGCCTCAGCCCCAAGGAACTTGGGTTATTGGCGAAGAAGCTCGCGAGTACCAGGAATCCCAGCGAGGCTGCGCGCCTGCGTGAATCGATTACGCGAGGGTTCTATGGCATTTGATCCCGCGCCGATTCCTGTGTTGCGGCGGTGAGCAATGCCCAAGATCCGCCGGCAAAATCTTCCCCCCGCCTTGTTCCAGCACCTGCTCGACAGAATCCAGCAACGCAAAATACCTGCGTCGCAGCTTGAGCTGTTGGCCGAGTGGCTCGAAGAGGAACCTGAGGTTCCCAATGAACCTTGGTACAAATCCTTTTCAGGGATGATCGTGTGCGGTGATGGGGAGTTGATCAAAACCTTCCTGATTCCGGGGCAGGTCCCTCAGGGCAAACGGATTGGATAGACGTGACACTCCTTCCTGGCCAACGGCTTATTTTGAATCAGACAGAGTCAGAGCTTCCATGTAATGCTCAATCACCGGCGGCGGATCGTAGAAATGATGCAAGAGTTCGCGCCATTTTGGAAACCGATCGGATTTTCGGAATCCAATCGTATGGTCCTCAAGGGCTCTCCAATGGACGAGCAGGAGATAGCGGTTGGGAGTCTCGATACACCGGTGGACGTTCAGCGAAATGAATCCAGGCGTGGCGGCAATCAGCGGACGAGCGGCTCGAAGTGCCTCTTCAAAGGCTGCGGCCTGCCCGGGCCTAACGTTTAAGACTCCCATTTCTATAACCATTTCGATTTCCAGCGCCTGCTCCATTCATGTCTTTAAGCCTGCGCAAAACTCAGCTTCGCGCTGATCGCCTGGATTTGGTCGAGCGTGACGGCCTTCTCGAGGGAAGCGATCTGCACGGCGCAATTCCCTGCTGCGGTGGATTCGCTTGGCCCGCGCACCACTTCGATTCCCGTCACCAATTCGGTCAGGCGATTGAGGGCTTCATTCTTCACGCCACCCCCTACGATGCACAGGCGCTTGATGGACTTGCCGGATAACCGGTTCATTTCGTCCACCGCTTCAGCATACCGGCGAGCGAGGCTACGGAAAATGATGGCGGCAAGCGCCGGAGGGCGTTTTTCTTCCGCGAATCCGGCCTTGCGAAGGCCCGCGTTGATGCGCTCCACCATGTTGCCGGGGGCCAGATATTCGGTTTCATCGGCGTGGAAATACGGTCCATCAGGAGATGCGTCCAGGCACTGCGCAGCCAGTTCTGCCGCAGTCAGGCGCAGCCCAATGCTGGTCCATTCTCGAAGGCATTCCTGAAGCAGCCAAAGCCCGATGACGTTTTGCAAGAACCGGATGCTGCCCGCCACGCCGCCTTCGTTGGTAAAGGCTTTGCCCTTGCCGCCGCCTTGAACCACAGGCTGAAGAAGAACCGTTCCCACCAGCGACCACGTTCCTGAGCTGATAAAAGCCAGGTCGGCGTGAGGAAACGGAATGCCCGCCACGGCCGAGCCTGTATCGTGGCAGGCTGGAGCAATCACTTGCGTATTGCCCAAGCCAACTTCCTGGCTCACCTCCGGCCGCAACTTTCCGAGCGTCGCGCCCGCCTGCACGATGGGCGGAAACTTATCCAGGCTCAGACCGAACGCTGACGTGAGTTCGTGCGACCACGATCGGGTTTGCACGTCGAGCATTTGCGTGGTGCTGGCTTCCGTATATTCCGCCGCGGCAACGCCCGTCAGGCGATATTGAAAATATTCAGGCAGAGTGAGCCAGCGGTGTGCGCGCTCCCAATCCACGGGAAATTCCTCAACGTGTGCGGCCAATTGGTAAAGGGTATTGAATGGAAGAAACTGGATTCCGGTGACCTGGTAGAGGCGCTCCCGCGAAACCTTTGTGAACGCCTTCTCCATAGCGGGCACGTTGCGGGGATCACGATAGCAGTAGGCGTGACAGATACGCTCGCCTGCGGCGTCGAGCAGCGCGTAGTCGACTCCCCATCCATCCACACCCACGCTATCAATGCGGCCCCCGGTTTTCGCCCCGGCTTTCACCAGGCCACGCAGAATTTCATTCCATAGCCGCTCGACGTCCCACACTAGGTGGTTGCCCGACTGCTGCGAGCCATTGGGGAAGCGATGAATTTCCTCGAGCGTACCCCCACTGCCATTCCACCGGCACAGCACCAGGCGGCCACTCTCGGCGCCAAGATCCACTGCCACCACATTCCGGCCCTGACTCATCGCAGAAATGCCCCCATGACGCCAGGATGAATTGCCACCTCGTCTTTGGCGCGTTGTAGTGTGGCTGCGCCCAGCCGCGTCACCTTTGCGGCTGAGGACACCCGCGCAGCAGAATTCAACTGCTGAAATTATGCGTAGCTTGCCACGGCGCCTTTATTTCTCGCCCCGCGCTCACGTTCAGCTCGCTGCGTGTAACCGGAGGCGCGGAAGGCCTGGAGCGGTTCCTCTGCCAGCCCCTTGCTCTTTCGCCAATCGCGAATGGCCGGGCGCACGTCGGTGGCGAATGCGGACTTCAGGCACTCCTCCGCATCGATCAGCGCGCTCTTCATTTGATAGGCAGTAAGCTTCTCATGGTCCACCAGAGCGGCTTTGGAGTAAATCTCCTGGGCCACCATGGCCGTTTGAATCATTTCCTCGACTTTGTCCTTCAGGTTGTGGCTCTGGTCAATCATGTAAGCGATGTCGGCGCGCTCTCCCGTCTCCCTCTCATAGCCGATGATCTCATTGAAGATGCGGAACACCTGATAGGGATCAATTGAGCCGAGCGTCAGGTCATCATCCGCATAGCGGCGGTCATTGAAGTGGAACCCGCCGAGCATATCCTCGCTCAGGAGCCACGCCACAATCTGCTCGATGTTCTGCGCCTGGTAGTGATGGCCAGTATCCACCAGCACGCGCGCCTGCGGCCCGGCGTGGCGCGAGAGGATCAGCGCCATGCCCCAGTCGCCCAAGTCCATGTGGTAGGAGTAAGGCTCGAAAGGCTTATATTCCACCAGCAGCCGCTGTTGCGGCAAGAGGTGCGAGTGTACTTCACGGAGGCCTTCCTCAAACCACTTTTTGCGTTGGCGAATCGACGCCGTTCCTGGGAAACTTGAACCATCAGCAAACCACGGCGAGACGTCGTGGCTGCCCGTCTGCTTGCCGATCTCAACGCAATCCAGAATGTGCTGAAGCGCGGTTTTGCGAATCTCCCGGTCGGGATTGCCGAGTGAGCCGTACTTGTAGATCTGGTCCTGAAAAACATTGGGGTTGATGGACCCGATGCGCACGCCCGCCTTTTTTGCCGACGCCATCACGGACGACGTGCTCTTTAAACCTTCGGGGAAATCCCAAAGGACGTGCGTCGCCACGCTCGGACAGCAGCCCGTAAAATGGTGCACCTGGCCCGCGTCAGCAAGCTTCTCTTCCGTGGTCGTGGCCGCAGACGCCTGTATGAATTTACCGAACCGCGTGCCGGTGTTGGCAAATCCCCACGACGGGAGTTCAATCACAAATGTGTCAAGCGCTTTGTGAATCCGCTCGGTTTGAGCCGAAGTTGCCATGTGTACCTCCCCCACAGACAAGAGAGTCTATTGCCTCGGTACGGCATCGTCAAGATAAGTTCACAAGGTGTGTCTGCACAAGACGGCTTCCAGCAGGTATTGCGGCCACACGGCGAAAATTATTTCCTCCCCCACCCGTGAAACGGGCTTGGATTCCCAGGTTAATGCGGACCCACAGCCGCAAGACTAAGTCCGGGCTCCGCGGCGCCGGCGGGAAGGAACATGTCGGTCCGAACGGCGCCGCCGCTTGCCCGTGTCATGGTGGGCAGGCGTGTCAGGCGCGGGTGGAACGCCGCCGCCTCTTCGGTCTCCAACTCTGCGATCCATATGCGGGCGTCCTTCCCGACGCCGGGTGCGCTTTCGTTCCTGGGGCAAGTCAACTCCTTCTGGATAATCTTCCAGTGGTTGCATTCTTTTAGATGTCCTCGCGAGGGCCAGGGTTCGTGATGCAGACGGAGGGGTCATCTTATTTGGCTTAGTCCATTTACGCCTCTGGGCGCTCTGGATTTTCCGGGGTCATCCAGAGGGGTTTGCGCATTTCGTGCGGCCCGGTGAAGAAGTGAAGTAAGAAAAGCACTGCGATAACCACCGCAATGCTGGCTCCTGTGCGGGCATTGGGCGGCATCATCATCACGAAGCAGATGAACACTGTCCAAGCCAAAGCCAGGAGGTTGATCAAATTGCTTCGCCGGCCAAGATGCCAGGGGCCGCGTAAAGAAATCCACTGCGCTTTCTTTCTCCAACCCAGGAAAATGGGGATGGAATAAGCGAGATAGCACCCCACCACGCTCAGCGAGGTCACGACGGCCACCGACCCGCTGTAGACCATCGCCGCAAACGCCAACCCCGCGGCCAGCCAAATGGCGGGGGCAGGAGTCCGATGCCTCGGATTGGTTCTGCCCCACACCCCGGCCAGCGGCAGGCCTTTATCGCGTGCCAGGGCGAAGATTACTCGCGAGCCCGAAGTGAGCGTGGAAAGCCCGCAAAACCACATCGCTGCCACGGCCAGAATCAGTACAGCCCTTCCCGCTCGCTCGCCAAGTGTTGACACGATGATGGCGAGCACGGCAGGAAGAGAATTCCCGGCTGAGTCTTTGACATGCAAGACGCCGTTCAAGCTGGGGATGGCCCACGTCAACCCCAGGACCAGGATGTAACCGAAAACCGCCGACACCACGACGCCCATCACAATTCCCCAAGGGGCGCGATGGCGCGGGTCTACCGTTTCTTCAGAAACTTGGGCTGGCGCATCATAACCCGTAAATGTCCACTGCGCCTGGAGCAGGCCGAGCACGAAGAGCCACAGGTAGGGGGCATGAATGGGACCCGAGTTCTCATGACTCAGTAAGAAGCCCAGCGGCTGTTTGGGAGCGAACACCATCAGCGCCGCGACCAGGACCACCACTCCCAAAACGTGCACTGTCACACTCAGGTCGCTCAACCAAGCAACCCAGCGGATCCCGTAGTGATTGATCAAGGCGTGCGAGAGCAAAATCAATCCATAGGTCATGAGTAGAGCTGAGTGTGACGAGCCCAAACCGGCCACGGGCACGAGATAGGTCGCGCACCCATAATCGATGCCCGCCACTTCCGTCACCAGGCCCACGATGTTGAACCAGGCGGTGAACCATGCCCAGGTGGGCCCGCCCAATTCCGCGGACCAATGGTACGTTCCCCCCGAGGTGGGAATCGCCGAGCAGAGTTCGCCCATGCTCAGCGCCACGAAAAGTGATCCTACGGAAACCAACGGCCAACCGAGGGTCATCTCCAAGGGGCCACCCATCTGGAGGCCGTAATCGTATAAAGTGAAAACGCCGGTGATGATGGAAATGATGGTGAACGAAATCGCGAAAGTGGAGAAACCGCCCATGCTGCGCAGCAGATCCTGCGCATAACCCAAACGCTCAAGCTCACGGGCATCGCGCTGCGCTTGCGCGTCATCGCTCTGGGCGGGGTGTGTCAACCTACTGCCCCGTGTAGGTAATCCACATCGGAGAAATCCAAACTATCTCGCCGTTGTCCTGTTCACCCCGGACGTAGTAATAGCTCGTCTTGCCTTTGTTAGGTTGGTTGTCGCGCCAGGAGAATTCCACGTTTCGGGTATTAGGGCTTGTGGTGTAAACATACTGCCCATCGCGGATGATGGTGACCTTGGCGAACTGGGATGTGCCTTGCAGCACGATTTTCAAAGTGGGAAGCTCGGAGGTTGAGAACTCATCACCCATCATGTGCGAGCCGCTCTCCACATCAGCCAGAATATTGTCCGTTGAGGCGTAGCTATGGCGCTTTTTCAGGGCGTCCAGCACGGATTCGCGTGTCAAGTCCTTCACGTAAAGACTGGAATAGCTGATGTGAGTGGAAATGTGGTCCGAGCTTGACTCAAATCCCAGGCGGTATCCCTTCTCCAAAGCCACGCTCACATATCCTTTGGGCTGCCAGCCGCCGATCGAATCCTTTTCGTTATTGGAGCGGGGCGAGTCGGCCATTTCGTAGCTCTGGCGCAGGCCCTGGTAAATCTCCACTACGGGTTCGGCGTTGGGATCGTTGTCACGCCAGTCGGTTCCCATGTTCGTGGCGCTGGTGTGCGATGCCACGATGCCGTTGAACTGCCGCAAATAGGCGTAGAGCATCTGAGTATCGGGCGTGTGAGTTACTTCGCCCTCTTCCAACACTGTCCCAGTGCGATGGGGGTCAAAGCGCGGAAGCGGACGGATCCCGCGCTCTACGAAAATCACGTTCCGGTGGCCGTCCGGATAAGCAACGCTGCGCTCATAATTAAACATGGGCGAGAATTTGCCGGGTGTGTAGAAAATATCCGTCAACTTCTGGGTAATCCACCAGGAGTATTCGCGGTCGTTGCCGTTGTCGTGATCACAGCAGCCCACCCAATCGAGCGCCCCGGCGTCCAGGAAATAGCGCCACTCATCGCGAAGCGTTCCGTCATTCCCGCCATCCATGGAAATCTCGCTGTGGCGATGGAAGTCACCCCGCACAATCCTCAGGTTCTTGTCAGGGCCGCCCCGGTATCCGCGCATCGCCTGAATGGCCTCTTCCTCCGTCTTATCGAAGGTCACGGGCGGCGCCGGCCGCGGACCCAGTGCAACGACGGGGATCGTTCCCGAGGCTGGACCCAGATCGATCTGATCAGACCAGAGGTCATTGTTGTAGGGATCGGGAGCGGCATATTTGGTGTTCGCTAACCTCTCGGGGCTGTAATCCCGCCGGCCGTCGGAGGAATTCACCATCAAGAGCTTGCCTTCCGATGCCACCAAGGCTGGACGGTTATCCAAAATATTGTCGGTGTGATTGACAAAGATCGGTCGCGTCCACTCCTTGCCGTCGAATGAAACCAGATACTCTGACCATGCAGTTCCCACTGAACTCCACCATGTGGGATGAGAGGTGCGGAAAGCGATCCAGATTCGCCCCGACCCATCCACCGCCAGGCGAGGCGAGGTGTTTTTCGCTTTCCCGCCGAAGCCAGGGGCGGCGGCGTCGGGCAGCCGGTGCACCGCGGCGTTTGGGTTGGGGTCCAGGGACCCGGAATCCTCTTGGGTTCCCAGCAAGTCGGCACGCGCGTTCGGCACTCCCACCAGGGCAGAATCGAGCGATGCATCGAGATTCACCAAATTACCATCGGGATCGATTCCACGCAGCTTTGTCAAGCGCCCTTGATAGACCGGAATCCCGGAGGTCCCATAAGCGCCAAAATCCTTGCTCCAGCCGGTTCCACCTTCCTCATACGCGATCCACAGCCGCCCACCCGGATCGTAGGCGATGGAAGGATAAGCCTCGTAACGCGCCGTGGCGGCCACAGGGATTTCCTCGCCCCACGCCTTGCCGTTCCAGATTCGCGCGTAGACATCATAGTTGCCGTTGCGATAAGAGTCCCACGCCACGGCCACCCGGCCCGTCTTATCTGCCGCGATGGCCGGGTTCCATTCGTCCTTGGTGGAGATCGAAACCTTGACGGGCTTCGAAAAGCCGCTGCCCTCCTGATACGCAGCGTAAATGGCGGCGACGCCGTTTCGCCAGCCCTGCCATGCCGCCCACACGCGCCCGTTTGCATCGGTGCTCGCCACAACATCAATATCCGAGCCTGCCTCTCTTGAAATCTGAACCTGCTCCTTGGCCCCTGACGCATCGACCGCGCGCGCGAAGACATCGAAGTTCCCGCCGTGATTTTCCGACCAGAAAATCCAGGTGCGTCCGTTGCCATTCACGGCCACCGCGGTCCTGTAACGGTCGCCTCCGGCCGAAGTCACGGCAATCGGCTCGCCCCAGCTTCCGTCGGACCATTTCTGTGCCCAAATCTGGTCCCCGCCAGTGGGTTCGGCATAGAGCTTGAAATCTGCGGGAACCTTCGGCGGGCTGTCGCGGAGCATGTCCGCGTCAGCGCCGTGATGGAATTGCACGTAGGCAAGCCACACATCACCATTGGCGCCAGCGGCCATCGAAGGGTAGTCTTCTTCTTCCGGTGTATTGGTCAGGCGCGTGGCCACAGGCAGGCGGTCCACGTAGACGCGTCCCGCGAGCTTGTAGATGCCTTTCCCAAAAGGGACGCCCGAGGCGCGAACCTCGAAATCGCCCTGGGCCGTGGTGAAACCGAACTCGCTGCTTTCCGACAGGGCGCTGACCGTAATGATGAAGCCGTTGGCCACGACTTCACCGTAGTGGTTGCCACCGAATATCAACTCGGGATGAGTGTTGATGTGGAATCGCGTGCCATCAATGTGGTCGGTGGCCTCGAACCGCCATGGCTCCAAGCGGTACTCTCCGGAAGATTTGACCTGCAGGGTTCCATCCCATCGGACTGAGGAGGAATCTGTGACCCCGAATAATACGCGGAAGGACGCCGGTGTTTGCGCTCTCAGTTTTGCACTTGGGATTACCAGTATGAACCCGAGCAGGACAATGATGGACCGTCGCATACATGCCCCCTAACCCAGGATTGGACAACCGCGATTCCGCCGCCGAAGCGTTGGATCGGCTCGGGCTAATATAGACCCAAGTACAAACTTCTACAAACGGAAGTTGTGGGTAACGTCTCTGGTTACAGCGCGGCTGAAAACACTCAGAGCAAGATTCCTCGCTCCGCTCAGAATGACAATGACGGGGCGTCTTCCGCAGCCGCATTATCCCGGTTGCGTGCTGCTTTCCTGCCCTGAGGGCGTCTCGTAATTGATCTCGTCGCCTGTTTCCCTTCGAAGCTGATCGAGGCGATTGCGAAGCTCAGCGACAAGGCCGGCACTGGATGGTCTGCCATAGAGATTGTGAAGCTCGTTTGGATCGTCGTGCAAATCGTAGAGCTCGAATTGCTCGGGCTCGAGATAGTAATGGATCAGCTTGTAGCGCTCCGTTCGGATTCCGCGGTGGGGACGAACCTGGTTGGCGCCGGGATACTCGTAATATTCGTAGAGCCACTCCCTGCGCCATACAGGAGGCTCACCACCCTTGAGAAACGGGAGAAGGCTCTGCCCCTGCAGCCAATTGGGAATTTTCACTCCGGCGAGATCCAGCAGGGT
>JASHTZ010000764.1 GCA_030040295.1 Terriglobia bacterium
CCGTTACGCGCAAAGTGGTGGAGCAGCACGGTGGCACGATTCGGGTGGAAAGCCGCGAAGGCCGGGGAACTACCTTTACGCTGCTGCTGCCTTTGAGCCGCCAGCACGCGGAAGAAGAGGAAATCGGAAACTTGAAACTTGAAATTGGCGGACCTGGCCCCGAGCCTCGAGTTCCCAGTTTTTAGTGTCCCGAGCCAGAAGTTCGCTTCATGTTTCGGACCAGGGATGACGCAAGCTTTGAGCCCCGCAGGGGCGAAGTATCTTAGCCCGAGGCGCAAGCCCTGGGGCCGCGAGCCCTCACCCCGCCTTCGACTCCCCTCTCCCGCAGAGCGGGAGAGGGGTTGGGGGAGAGGGTGGGCGCCTGAAACCCACGGCTTGCGCCGTGGGCTACAAAATGGCGCCCGCTTCGCGGGCTGAGTTCCTAAACGAACTTATAACTCAGGACACTAATTTCCAGTTTCCGAACGGAGGGAAGATGAATCAAGTTCTCGTCGTAGACGACGAAGCAGCCATGCGCGCCGCGCTGGAGGCGAATTTCCGCCGGCAAGGGTGGAAAGTTACGACGGCCGGAGGAACCAGCGAAGCGCTCGAACGCTTCCGCCAGGCGCCATGCCCGTTGGTAGTTACCGACATGCGCATGCCGGATGGCGATGGACTGCGAGTGATGCAGGGAGTGCGCGAGCTGGCGCCCGATACGGCGGTGATTTTTCTCACCGCTTTCGCCAATGTTCCTGAAGCCGTTCACGCCATGCGCGAAGGCGCGTGCGACTACCTGGTGAAGCCCATAATCTTTGAACAGCTCAAGGAAGCAGCAGCACGCGTGCTGGGATCGCGCCGATCCGTCAATCCCCCGCCAGGCGCCGGCGAGTTTGTGGGCAGCTCAGCGGCAACGCAGCGCCTGATGGAGCGCGTGCGGCAGGTGGCGCGCACGGACGCGGACATTCTGTTGGAAGCTGAAAGCGGGACCGGAAAAGAGCTGCTGGCGCGACTGGTGCACCGCTCCAGCCCGCGCAGCCAGCGGTCTTTTGTGGCGGTCAATTGCGCGGGATTTCCCGACACTCTACTGGAAAGCGAGTTGTTCGGTCACGTGCGCGGCGCCTTTACCGGAGCGATGGCATCCAAGGCCGGGAAATTCGAGCTGGCCCACACCGGCACGCTGCTGCTCGATGAAATTGGCGAGATGCCCCTCAGCCTTCAGCCGAAATTACTCCGTGTTCTGCAAGAGCGCGAAATCGACCGCCTGGGGGACACACGGCCGCTTCCCATCGATGTGCGCGTCATCGCCACCACCAACCGGTCCTTAGGAACGCTGGTATCGGAGGGAAAATTCCGCGCCGACCTGTTTTTCCGGCTCAACGTCATTCCACTGACGCTTCCGCCCCTGCGCGAGCGCCGCGACGACGTTCCGGACCTGATCAACCACTTCATCGGCAAGTACGCGTCGCCTTCGCGATCGAAGGCGGTGCGCTTTTCACCTGAACTCCTCGAGCGGCTTCAGACTTACGAATGGCCGGGGAACGTGCGCGAGCTTGAAAATTACGTGCGCCGCGCCCTGGTGCTTGCGTCCGGGCCTGTGGTGGGGCTGGAACTTCTGCCCGGCGGGGAACTGCAAGGCGACGATCCTTCTGCTGGAGTCTCGCCCGGCATGACTCTGCGTGAGGTGGAGCGCTCACTCCTGGAGAAAACGCTGGATGCAACAGGAGGCAATCGCACGCGCGCCGCGGACATGCTGGGCGTCAGCCTGCGCACGGTGCGAAACAAGATTCGTGAATTCGGCTTGCCGCCGCGGAGCCCCGCGCCAGATGGTACAGGGCGGAGGGTGGAATGAACTGGCTTGAAGATTCCGGCACGGAACGCCTGGAGCATTACCTGGACCTGGTGGCGTTCCGGCACGAGCTGATTTCGAGCAATCTGGCGAATGTCGATACTCCCGGGTACCGCACTCAGGACATCGATTTTGAAGGTGAAATGCAGCGCGCCGAGTTGCGTCTGGACGGTGCCCCCGTTTCACCCTATGTGCACGAAGTCAAAGACCTCATCGAGCGCCCGGACGGAAACAACGTGAGCCTGGAACGCGAGACCATGGCCCTGGCTCAGGTCCAGCTTCAGTACCGCGCCGGTGTGGAACTGCTTCGCGACGAAATCCACACCATTCAGGCGGCAATCAACGAAGGGAAGTGAAACCATGAACCTTTTTGGAGTCCTTGACATTAATGCTTCCGCCCTCACTGCGGAGCGAGAACGTGCGGAAGTGACGGCCAGCAACATGGCGAACGCCGAAACGACACGGACGCCGGGCGGCGGGCCATACAAAAAGCAGTCGGTGGTGTTTGAGACGGAGCGTCCGGACCTGAATAGTTTCGCTCTTGCGCTTTCGCGCTTCGGCGATCTGCATGCGCGGGGAGTGAAGGTCGAGGAAGTCGTCCAGGATGACAATCCTCCCGTGCGCCGATACGAGCCCGGCCACCCTGATGCCGACGCCGACGGGTACGTCGCTTACCCGAACATCAATCCCGTCGAGGAAATGGTCGATTTAATGGGGTCCGCCCAGGCATATCAGTTGAACGTTTCGGCCGTGCAGGCCACCAAGTCCATGATTTCGGAAACGTTTCAACTTCTGACATAAATGGCAGGCGTCCGGAGGCAGAAGACAGGAGATTAAGCCGGCCCTTGCCGGAACGGGGACGCAATGGCGGGCATTTGCGCCGCATTCGTGCGACTTCGCGGTCCGGGGCGGTTCGCGGCTGCCTAATTTCTCCTGACTTCTGAATCCGGTCTCCTGATCCCAGTCTCCTTGGGGAGGATTACACCCGTGGACAGCACAATTCCAGGAACGCCACAAATCGACTGGGGCAACGTCCAACTGGAGGTTGGCCAGCCTTCCGGCAAAGGGTCGGATTTCTTCCAGGCGCTCGAAGGCGCCATGGATAAAGTCCAGGAGGTGCAGTCCGGAGCCGACCAGCAGGTGGAAAGCCTGCTGCAAGGTAATGGGCAGGATCTCCATTCGGCGTTGATGGCGGTGGAGAAGGCGGATTTGTCTTTTCAGTTGATGATGCAGGTTCGAAACAAGATTGTGCAAGCTTACCAGACGATTTCCCAAATGCAATTTTAGAGAAGTAGCGTAGCGCCGCCATTTTGGCGGCTCCTGCGCGGGCTGGAAGCCTGCACGACGGCGCAGAGTAATCATCCTCCGGAGGCTTTGCGGTGGCGGACCCTTCAAAGGGGCCTGACCGCCACCGTCAGGAAGAAACCCCTCACCCGATCACCCCTTCTCCCCTCTTCCCTCTCCCCTGGGGAGAGGGAAGAGGGGGAGGGGAGTTGGGGTGAGGGGAATTTCCCAACGGATTAGGACACTAATAAATCATGAGGTAGCCGTGGACGCGAAGCAGATCTCCAACCAAATTATTACCTTCGCGCGGGGTCTTACCCTGCGTCAGAAGATTACCATCGCCGCGGGAGTCGCGGCCGTGGCGGTGACCCTCTGGGTGTTCGTCACCCTGCTGGACAGGGCGGAATACAAAGTTCTTTATTCCGGGCTTACCCCGAGCGATGCACAGTCTTTGGCGCAGCACCTGACGGAGAGGAATATCCCGTATGAGCTGGCGAGCGACAACACCAGCATCAGCGTCCCGGCCGACCAACTCGACAAGGCCCGCCTCGACCTGGCGGCGGGAGGGATGCCACAGTCCGGCAGAATGGGATTTGAGCTCTTCGACAAACCGAACTGGGCTGGAAGTGATTTCGCTGAAAAGGTGAATTACCAGCGCGCGCTGGAGGGCGAGCTGGAACGAACGATCGAAACACTGGGTGAAATCCAGGCGGCGCGAGTTCATCTGGTGATGCCGGAGGAATCGCTCTTTACGGAACAAGAACACCCGGCCAAGGCCTCCGTGGTCATCAAGCTGCGCAGCGGACGGCTGAGCGATGAAGCCCAGGAGGCCATCACCCACCTGGTGGCGAGCGCGGTGGAAAACCTGAAGCCTGAAAACGTGACCTTGATCAACGCCGACGGCGGGATGCCGATTCTCGCACACGCAGGCGGAGCTTCAAGCCGGCCGCGCGCCTGGGCGGAGTTTGAAACCGCACTCGCGCAGAAGGTCATTGCCACGCTGACGCCGGTGGTGGGCGAAGGGAAGGCTCGCGCCAACGTCACGGCGGAGTACGACCTCGCCACCAGCGACAGCACGCAGGAGACGTACGACCCTAATGGCTCGGTGGTGCTGACTTCACAGGTTTCCCAGGAAAACGTGGGTGAAACCGGAGCAGAGGGCACCCCCGGAACTGCCTCCAATGTCCCAGGAAAGCAGCCCGCTCCCGCGAAGCCCGCAACGCCCGCTGATTCCGAGTCGCAGGGATTGCACACGGAGAGCAAAACGTTCGCAGTGAGCAAGACCGTCCGCCACACGGTGCAGCCCTCCGGCATGCTCAGGCGCATTACCGCCGCCGTCCTGGTGGACGACGCAACGGAAACTCACGAAGAAAACGGCCAAAGAGTGGAAACGCGGCGAAAGCGCACGCCGGAGGAGATGAAGGAAATCCAGGACCTCGTGGCCGCGGCCATTGGGATTGATCCGCAGCGCGGCGACAAATTGGCGGTGGAAAATCTCTCATTCCTGACCCTGCCGATTGAGGCTCCCACGCCGCCCAGCATTACCGAGCGCGTTGCTCCGATTGTGCAGAAATGGATCAACGTCGTTCGCTACGGCGCGCTGTTCCTCTTGTTTGCGCTCATGTATTTGCTGGTTTTGCGCCCCATCAAGCGGCAGATTGTGACCACCTTCCAGGACTTCCCCAAGCAGCTCGCCATGGCGAAGAGCCTGCTCGCCCAAACCGCAGGGGCAGGCGGCGCCCGGAGCGAGAATCTTGAGGCATCGCTCCAGGCCCTGGAAGAATCACCGACCGAAGCCAAACAGGCCGCCATGCTGAAAAAGACTCTGCTCGAAAAGGTGAAGAAAGAACCCGCCACCGCCAGCCGTCTGGTTCAAAACTGGATGCGGCAGGAGGGTAAACCATGACGGCGCCCGAGGAAAATGGCGCACCCGCACCGGCTGAAAGTCTCACCGGCCTTCGCAAGGCTGCCATTCTGCTGGTCCTGCTGGGAGATGAAGCCGCCAGCCTGGTTTATCGGCACCTTCCCCAAGATGACTTGCAGTTGCTCACGGAAGAGATTTCCGAGCTCGAGTACATTTCTCCGGAAACCGCCGCCAAAATTCTTCAGGAATATTATCGCTTGAGCGTCACGGAGGATTATCTGGCGCAAGGGGGCGCGGACTACGCCCGGGCTCTGCTGGTGAAGGCCTTTGGGGAGGATGGAGCGAAGAATTTGCTCCAGCAGGTGGAATCGTTTCAGGAGGCGCGCGCCACAAACCTGGATTCGCTGCAAAGGGCCGATCCCCGCCAACTGGTGATGTTCGTGGAGGGCGAGCACCCGCAAACCATCGCCTTGGTGCTGGCGCACCTGGGGCTGAAGTCGGCTTCCGAGGTTCTCCTGCTCCTGCCTGAGAAAACGCGTGCGGAAGTGGTCCGCCGTCTTGCCGAGATGCACCAGTTTTCGCCGGAAATGGTCCAGAAAATTTCCCTGGTGCTCAATAAGAA
The DNA here is from genome assembly GCA_030040295.1 of Terriglobia bacterium. Taxonomy (GTDB): domain Bacteria; phylum Acidobacteriota; class Terriglobia; order UBA7540; family UBA7540; genus Bog-366. The sequence goes on from JASHTZ010000764.1 coordinate 5,596, forward strand.
ACTGCGCGCTTTGGGGGAACAGAACCGCCGCGCCTATGGTGGCATTGCCGCCGTCTCCGACATGCTCAACCGGGTGGAGCCCGGCACCGCCAAAACCATTCTGGAAGTGATCGAGCAGGATGATCCCAAGCTGGCGCTGAGCATTCGCAACCTGATGTTCACCTTTGAGGATTTTCTGTCAGTCCCCGAGAGCAGTATGCGCGAACTTTTGAGCCAGTTGGACAAGAAGTCGCTGGCGCTCGCGCTGAAGGGCTCCTCGGAGGACATGCGGAACCACATTTTCAAGACCATGTCTTCGCGCGCTTCGCAGATGCTGAAGGAGGACATGGAAGCCCTGGGGCCGGTGCGCTCCAAGGAAGTGACCGCGGCCCAGCAGGAAGTGGTGCAACTGGCGCGCAAGATGGAGGCCGAAGGGAAATTGACTTTGAAGAGCTTTGGAGATGACGCTTATGTTGTCTGATTCGAACGCTGCCACCCAGTCTGCCGAATCGAAAGCCCAGACCTATGTTTATCCCCCTCCACTCGCCCCCGGGACAACGCCAAAGCCGCCTTCGTCCGGTACTGACTCCTCCACCCTCGAGCGCTTATGGACTTCTGAACCCAAGCCGTCTGATCGCTCAGCGCTAAGCGAAGAACA
>JASHTZ010000765.1 GCA_030040295.1 Terriglobia bacterium
AACGGTTACGCAGCTCGAACCCGGCTATGCCGACGGCTGGGTGAACATTGCTCGCGCCCGCATTCAGGAGGGAAACACCGATGCTGCAAAGCCCCTCCTTGCCAAGGCCATCTCCCTGAACCCCCGCCTGGCAAGTGCGCATTACTTCATGGGGCTCGCCCTGAAGGCGGATGGGCAATACTCGCGGGCCTTCGACGAATTCAGCGCTGCAGCGGCCCTCTACCCGCAGGACCGCGTGGTGCGCAACCAGATGGGCCGAGTTCTCTTCTTGCAGCGACGCTATCGTGAGGCGGTGGCGGAATTTGACAAGACCATCGCCATTGATCCCGAGGACCTCGAGGCGCATTACAACCTGATGCTCTGCTATCGCGGCTTGAATGACGACGCGCTGTCGTCGCGCGAGGAAAAGCTCTACCTGCGCTTCAAAGCGGATGAGGCGTCACGCGCCATCGCCGGCCGATATGACCTTTCGCATCCCGACGACAACAACGAAGCCCAGCCCGTGCATGAGCATTTATCGGTGCCGTTGGAAGCGCCGGCCGGCGGTCAATACACGGTGAGCAGGAGTCAGGAGACAGGAGACAGAAGTCAGAAGCCCGTAGCAGGATTCGCGATGCCGGCGCGCCACGATTCGAGCCCCGTGAGTGAGCCGGCCGCTCAACAGGCAGCAATGAAAGCTGCCGGCCGAGGGATGCGTTGAAGGTGTAGCGCCGCGGATCGCAAGTGCGGGATTGCTTTCCCAGAATATGTCTTCATCAAAGATTCATAGATATTCCCTAAAATTATCCGCACCAAGCAGGCGCCGGGTCCGTGCTCTTGCTGCACTCCGCCCAATGCCTGCTGCTCTCTCCCTGCTGCTTGCTGCCTTCTGCCTGCTGCCTGCTGCTTACTGCCTTCTGCCCGCTTCTCCCGAAACCGAGGTTCACTTTGTCGATATCACGAAGCAGGCGGGAATCAACTTTGTGCACTACACCGGCGCATTCGGCAAGAAGTTTTTGCCCGAAACCATGGGCTCCGGCTGCGCGTTCATCGATTATGACAACGACGGCAATCCGGACATTCTGCTGGTTGACGGCGCGGATTTTCCCGGCCACAAGTCGCGGCACACTTCCCTGAAGCTCTATCGCAACAACGGGAACGGAACTTTTACGGACGTCACGGCCCAGGCGGGCCTGGACGTGGAGATGTACGGCATGGGCGTGGCCGTGGGCGATTATGATAACGATGGTTGGGACGATATTTACGTCACCGGCCTCGGCCAGGCCCGCCTTTTTCACAACGAGCACGGCCACTTCCGGGACGTTACTCAGTCCGCCGGCGTAAACAACACGGGGTTCGGCGCCAGCGCCGCCTGGGTGGATTACGATCACGATGGCAAGCTCGACCTGTTCGTCACCAATTACGTGAAGTGGTCTGAAAAAGACGATATTTATTGTTCACTCGATGGTACGCACAAGTCCTACTGCACGCCGGAATCGTACACGGGCGACACTTGCCGTCTCTTCCACAACCTCGGCAACGGCCACTTCGAGGATGTGACGCAGAAATCGGGAATTTACGATCCCACCAGCAAATCACTGGGCGTGGCGATCATCGATTACGACCGCGACGGCTGGCCCGACATCGCTGTGTCCAACGATACCCAGCCCAACAAGCTCTACCACAATAACCGCAATGGAACTTTCACCGAGCAGGCTGTGCAGGCGGGGATCGCCTTCAGCGAAGACGGCGTGGCGCGCGGCGGCATGGGTATTGACGCAGATGATTTTGACCACTCCGGTTACCCCAGCCTCGCCATCGGTAATTTTTCCAACCAGATGCTCGGCCTCTACCACAACGAAGGGAATCGCTTCTTCATTGACATCGCGCCTTCTTCCAGCATCGGGCGCGCCAGCCTGCTCTCGCTCTCCTTCGGCCTGTTTTTCTTTGATTACGACCTGGATGGCCGCCCGGACCTGTTCGCTGCCAACGGGCACATCGAGCCCGACATCAATCGCATTCAGCCGCGAGTGACCTACGCGGAGCTGCCCCTGATGTTTCACAATGAAGGCAACGACCGTTTTCAGGAAGTCGGAAAGCCGCTGGGATTCACGCGGCAAATGGTGGCGCGCGGCGCGGCCTACGCGGACATTGATAATGACGGCGCCCCCGACATCCTCATTTCAACCAACGGCGGACCCGCATACCTCTTCCATAACGTGGGCGGAAGCCGCAATCACGCAATTCGAATCAAAACTGTGGGCACACGCTCGAATCGCGACGGCATTGGCGCGCAAGTGCACGTGCGCACGGGCGCGGGCGATTACGCGCAGACCGTCCACTCCGGTTCGAGTTACTGCTCGCAGAGCGAATTGACCCTCACCTTCGGCCTCGGGCAGCAAACCGAAGCGCAGTCCGTCGAAATCACCTGGCCCTCGGGGCAGCACGATATGCTGAAGAACCTCAAGGCCGACAATACCTACACGATTCAGGAAGGCGGCACGATCCTCGCCACCAGGCCTTTCAAGCGATAAGACCAAACAACATTTCAAATTTGAAATGGAATTGCGGTCACCGGATTGCCGGCGCCAGCGGCGGAATCAGCGCGTAACCGGGGCGCATCTGGTATTCGCGCAAATATTGCTGATAGCTCGCGGTGCTCGGCGGATGATCCCCGGGGCCGGGCGGATAATTCGACATGCTCTGAAACGGCATGGGTAGAACCGTCCAGGCGAAGGCGGTGTTGGGCTCGCCGTCTTTGGCGTAACCGCGAAGGTAGAGAAAATAATTTCGCTTCCATCCCGGCTTGAGTTTCGGCAGCCCCGCGGGACTGAACTCCACGGTCATCTCATCACCGGTGGCCATTGCCACCAATTCGTCATCAGGGCGCGCCAGGAGTTTTTCCACGGCGCCGTAGCGCGTGTAGTTGCCGCGCAGCGGATTCCAAGGCGCGGCGGTCATCACTTTTTCATAATCAAATTCATCGGGATTCATGTGCTGCGGGTCGCTCGCGGGAGTTGAGAAGCCACGATAGTGCAGGTCGGCGCCCAGCATCAGCATTTCGACCATACTGGGCCGGATGCTGTTCGGCCGCGCGGCCACCGGCGTTTCATCCGTTGTGAAAAAGATCTGGTCCCAATAAGCGCACAAGTTGGTGACGATGCGCACATGGTGGTCAGCGGTAAGAAATTTGCCGGTCAGGTCCACGCGCATGGTGCGATGCGTGCCGCTGGGCAGGCCCATATCGGGAATTGCCGTCACCCATTTGCCGGCGGCGTCGCGCACCTGCAAGTAGGGCGAAATCATGCCCAGCTTGCGATTATGTTCAAGCGCGCGCGAGCCATTGGAATCCGTCCAGAAGACCCAGCCGTTCAACCACAGGCTGACCGGTGCATTCGCCGGAAATTCGCCGAGGTCGAGAGTGAGCGAGTGTGTGTCTGCCATGCCCAGAATGCGGTTGTGCGCAAAGCCGGTGGGAAAGCGGCCATCTTGCCGCAAGATCAGCGGCAGCACATCGTGCCCTCGATCATCGATGGCGGAAACGGGGAAGCGCTTATTGCTCACCGCGTAGAGCGAGGCAGGGCCGGGGTTTGAGGAATAGATTTCGTTGGCCAGAACTTCTTCCCCGGCGGGATGATCCACGGCCACAAGCCTGACCTGATCGAAGAAGTCGGCCTCGCGCATTTCATCGGTTAACTGGAAAACGAGCTTACCGTGGGATTCCTGCACCCAGCCGGGCAGGCGCACGAACTCTTCTGGATAGGGCTTCGTGTGGGTGCCGTCCGGGGCAAGCTCGCCGAGCGGACTCATGCCCAGCACGTCCGTGACGTAAACGAATTTCTTGCCATTCCAGGCGTAAAGAAACGGGCAGGAACTTGCCAGGCGCTCTGCCTCGCGAACCTCAAACAGCTTGTCGGTCGGCACATCGATCCAGTTCTGCACCACCGCGTTCGGCCAGGTGGCGCGAAGCACGTCGAGCTTTGCAACGTCGCCGGTATAAACCCGAAAGGGGCTGTGCGTCACCAATACTTTCTGGTAGTAATTGCCCGCTTTCAATTCCACCACGCTGCCGATGCCTTGCGTGTTGCTCTTCATGCCGGTCATTTTGATGTCGATCCAATGGCCTGGCGGGCCATGGCTTTCGAATACTCGCACCTTCCCCTGGGGGGTCGTCTCGAGCAGGTCAAGTATCCCCGGATCCCTTGGCCACCTGGGGGTAACGGCCGTTTGCGTCCCCCCGCCAGGCAACGGCCAGTTGACTACGAGTTCTTCGGGATGATGGAAGGCTAAGTCCGTCAGATACCTCGGTTGGACATCCCATTTAAACGATGTGCCATTTTGATTTAAGAGTGTTTGGGCGCCGTGCTCGGTCCAAACTTCCAGGTCAAAGTATCCGTCGTGGTTGGTATCCACAACCTGCGCATAGAGCACCACGGTGTTGGCGAGCGCCGCGAGCGGCTTCTCAACGAATTTATCCTCGCCTTGATTTTCGTAAAACAGAGGCGGGCCATCGTCTCGATACAGGAAGAGGTCGTTGTAGCCGTGATTCTCGAAATCCGCAAACACTGCGCCGCGCATCCTGCCCAGCGCGGATTCCAGGCCCGTGGATTCGGTAATTTCCGTAAACGTCCCGTCGCCGTTGTTGCGGTAGAAATGCGTCTGCGCCCCGGCAAAATCCTGCGGAAACACGAATTGATCTTTTTGGGGAGGAACGCTCAGGTTCGTATATGCCGTAACGACCAAATCCAGAAACCCATCATCGTCCGCGTCAAAGAGCACGGCGCGGGTGTCGATTTCCCCCGGCTGCGGTTTGATCCCAACTTTTTCCGTGATGTCGTGAAATTCCCCGCCCTCGTATTGATAGACCTTCACGCCGCCGCGTCCCGCGACAAACAAACTCATCTTCCCGCTGTTGTCAAAGTCGGCGAAGGTTGCGGCGATGCTGCCGTTGGGGCCGGTCATGCCCGTTTTTTCCGTTACGTCAACGAATCCGCCCACGCCGTCATTGTGGAACAGATGGTTTCCGCCCGAGGGCTCGACTACGTATATATCGGGAAAGCCATCGTTGTCATAATCGCCCACGGCGATCGATGCCTGGAAAAGCGGCAGCAGGTTTTTCCTGGCAAAGTCGAGCGAATATTCCGAAGCCCTGATGGGCGTGCGCGGATCGAACGATGGTGCGGTTGATGCGGGGAGCTGCAGCCCCGATCGCTGCGTGGACTCCGTGAAGAACGCAAGCCCGCTGCCGGTGCTCACCCCGGCTTCCTCAGGCGGAGCTGGCGGCACTTCGATGACGCCGTATTTTCCCGATTCCAGCGCCCGATCCTGAAGCGAGATGTTGGGCACGCGGCTGCGCACCGCTTCCCAGCGCTTCAATTCCTGCTGCGCTTCCTCCTGGCGTTTCAGCCGGGCGAGCGCTGTAAAGGTGCGGTAGAGGGCCGCAACATAAAAATTCCGGCCTTGTGCGAAACCCAGTGCGGTGACGCGGCGATAGGCGTCCAAGCAATCGTCGATTTTCCTCTCGGCGCAATAAACGGCGCCGAGGTTGAACAACGCAGCAGGGTCATCGGGGTCCACGGCGGCGACCTGTTTGAGTGCGGCTTCCGCGTCAGGATAACGCACGGCGCGCTTGGCAAGAATGCCCAGATTGTATTCCGCTGAGACAAGGTGTGGGTCCATCTGCCGCGCGGTGGTCATTTCGCCCAGCGCCGCGTCCAGATTGTCAGCTTCCATCAGCGCCATGCCCAGATTCAAGTGGTCGCTCGCGAGGGCTTTCCCCGAAGCCACCACGCGCTGGAATTGCTCGACGGCGTCAGGGTACTTGCCCTGCTCGAAGTAGGCCTTGCCGAGGTTGCGGGCGGTCTGCAACGTTGCCGGGGAGCTCTGTGCTGCAAACCAAATCTGCGCGAAAGCCGCCAATAAGGCGAGGCCGAGGGCCCCAACGCCCGCACATTTGAGGAAAGCTGCCCGAGTCATCCGCAACATTCTCTCCCAGAATGCCGATTTGGGGTTGGAGAATTTGAGTGTCGCGAAACGGCCGGCAAGAGCGCTCATCACAGAGCGCCCAGTGAGGCCCAAAGATCCTTTTCTGTGAGCCTCCGTGTGCTCTGTGGTATGGGCTCTTTCTTAGTTGCGGTAAAGCGGCGCGGAAGTGAAAAGAAATAGTACCAACGGGCCATACCTTCCTTTTGGAAGTGCATCCATACTTCCGTTGCGGAGAGCCCCCTGTGGACGACGAGTTAAAACCCAAGAGTTCTGTTGAACCGCCCAGTCCCACGGAAGACGAATTGGTGAAGGCGCTAATGGAAATCGATGAGGCGAGCAACCGCGCGCCCGCGGCCGCCGGCCTTCCTAATGATCCCCCAACTCAACTTTCGTGGATCTCAACGTCCGCGACGATTGGCATATTTTCCGTCACGATGCTTGCGGCTATCGGCTTGCTCGTCTGGGGAATCCAGCGCGCGGTGAGGGGAGCTCTTTCGTCAACCGCTGAATCCAGTGAAAGAACCGGGGGCGCTGGGCAGTTGAACCGTTCAGGCGCGGTGTGACATTTCCGGCCAAAACCCGGGCGCGGATTTCGCCCTTGATGGCAATCAGATGATTCACTGACACCATCATGCTCAATGTAAGTTGACAAAATTTCGGGTGTGACATTGACAAAATTTAAAAGTGATGTCACACAGTTGACAAAATTAAAAAGGGAAAACAGGACCAGAGACACAAATGCGCCCGCCCGAACAGGCGTGCGCATGTTAACCATTTAGTGACCTACCGGCGCGCCACGTTGCGAGCTGGTGGCCGTGACGTTGATTCCCCGATCCACCGCCTCATTCACCATCCCCGCAACCCATTGGTGAG
>JASHTZ010000766.1 GCA_030040295.1 Terriglobia bacterium
CGAATCCTTCGTCCTGGAGTTGCTTCGTCAATTCTTGTTCGTCCATGGTGGTGAACCTCCTGGATTTTTCATGGAACGCCTGATCGGTAACGCTAACACCTTCCCGGCGTTTGCCGCCCCGCGCTTATAAAGGCTTGATTTTTCCTCTGGCTTCCAGATACTCCCCAATCAACTTGGTGAAAGCGCGGACCTTGGAAGGGATCACCTGCACGGCGAACACGGAGCAATGCTTGATCTCTTCCACTTCCCCGAGCAAAGCGGTTACCAAGTCCAGGGCTTCGTCCAATGGATAATCAACCCCCACCAGTGCTGAAGAATTATATCGAACTGCATTCTTCAGCTCACGTTCGATTTTATCCGCTGTCACCAAAACTCCGCGCTGCTTTTCACAGAAGGCGTCCCAACTGACGCCGGATTGCGGATATCCAAGCATCGCATGTTGATGGCCATAATGCTCGAGCTCACAACCCAGCCATTCGAGGTCCTGAGCAAGTTGTAATAGGGGAGGTTCCGGCACAGGCAAATATTGTAATATAAGGCGCGGTGAGGGGACGTTTAAAAGCGGCGTTGCGACTGCCCCACCCAGGCACGCCACTTCGAGCTGTTGAAACACCTCCCAAACGCACAAAGACTTAGATGCACCTGCGAGGAGAAACGATATGGAATTTCGCACACTTCCGAAGACCGGGCTGAAGGTTTCCCGGCTGTCCTTCGGCACCATGACCTTCGGCTCCCAGACGGACGAAGCCGCCGCGCACCGAATTGTGGATTGCTGCCTGGATGCGGGCATCAACTTTATCGACACGGCCAACGTATACAATCGTGGCGCCGCGGAAACTATCGTGGGCAAGACACTCAAAGGCCGGCGCGACAAGGTAATCCTTGCTTCTAAAGTGCGCGGCAAGATGGGCGACGCCCCCGATGAGGAGGGCTTGTCCCGCGCCGCCATGCGCAAGGCCATCGACGCCAGCCTCCAGCGCCTGCGGACCGATTACGTCGACCTCTACTACCTGCACCAGCCCGATTACTCAACTCCCATTGAGGAAACGCTTGAAACCATGCAGGAGTTGGTGCGTGCGGGCAAAGTGCGATTCCCGGCGATTTCGAACTATGCCGCGTGGCAGGTAGAAGAAGCACTTTGGATTTGCGAAAAGAAGGGTTATCAGCCCTGCTTTATTTCCCAGCCCATGTACAACCTGATCGCCCGCGGAATTGAGGAGGAATACCTGCCCTTTTGCAAGCGATTCGGCGTGGCCGTAGTACCCTATAATCCGCTTGCAGGCGGCTTGCTGACCGGCAAGCATTCACGCACCAGCGGGCCGATTGCCGGCACCCGCTTCGACGGCAACAAAATGTATCAGGACCGTTATTGGCTTGACGACGACTTTGCCGCCGTGGAGGAATTGCGCTCCATCGCCAAAGAGGCGGGAAAAACCCTGTTGGAGTTGGCGTTCCAGTGGCTGCTCTCTCAGCCCGTTGTCGATTCCATCATTCTGGGAGCGTCACGCCTGGAACAGCTCCAGGAAAATCTTAAGGCTGCCGAGGGCGGCCCGCTCGATCCCTCCGTCCTGGCCCGCTGCGACGTCGTGTGGAAACGGTTGCGCGGGATTACTCCCAAGTACAATCGATGAATTACAAATTGGCCGGATCCCTTCCTTCCCCCTTGCACTTCGGCAAGCTCTCAGAGATGATGTTCGCCCTGCGGCTGGAATCGTCCTGGCGGTTCGCCAATCGACCCTGCCGTGCAACCGTCGGCATTGCGGCGGCAGCAAAGGTAATCGGGGGCGCTCATGTCAAAAGACAAGTTTGCGTTGGGCATTGATTACGGAACGGAGTCAGGCCGTGCAGTGGTGGTGCGCCTGCGCGATGGAAAACTCCTCTCCTCTTCGGTGGTTCCTTACCCCGACGGCGTGATTGACGATCGCCTGCCCGGCGGCGCCAAGCTGGAGCCCGATTGGGCCCTTCAGAATCCTCTCGACTATTTGTACGTTCTGGAAAAGGCCGTCCCCAAGGCACTGAAGGACGCGAAGGTGAAAGCCCAGGACGTTATCGGCATCGGCACGGATTTCACCGCCTCCAGCCCCATGCCTGCCAAGGCGGATGGCACGGCGCTTTCCGCGCTCCCCAAATTTCGCAAGGTTCCCCACGCCTACGTCAAGCTATGGAAGCACCACGCCGCGCAGCCGGAAGCCAATCGCATCAACGAAATCGGGCGTGAGCGCAACGAAGATTTCATTCGCATTTACGGCGGCAAATATTCCTCGGAATGGTTCTTCTCAAAGCTCCTTCAGGTCGTGGATGAGGCGCCGGACGTCTATGACGCCATGGACCGCTTCATCGAAGCCGGTGACTGGCTGGTGTGGCAATTGACCGGCCAGGAAAAACGCAATACCTGCACCGCCGGTTACAAAGGGATGTGGGTGAAAGGCCGGGGTTTTCCCTCCAGCGATTTCTTCCGCGCGCTCCACCCGCGCATGGAAAACGTCATCATCGAGAAAGTTGGAGAGGATTATTTCCCTCTGGGGGCCAAAGCGGGCGGCTTGACGGCATTTTGGGCGAAAAAGATGGGCCTGAAGGAAGGCACGCCCGTCGCCATCGGCAATGTTGATGCGCACGTGGCCGTGCCGGCCTGCACTGTTACCGAACCCGGCGCTCTCGTCATGATCATGGGCACGTCCATCTGCCACATGCTGCTGGGAAGCGAACGGCAGATGGTGGAAGGCATGTGCGGCGTGGTTGAAGACGGCATTGTGCCGGGACTTTGGGGTTACGAGGCGGGGCAATCCGCCGTGGGCGACATCTTTGCGTGGTTCTTCGAACACGCCGTGCCCGATTACATTTACCAGGAAGCGCGAAAGAAGAAGGTGCCGTTCCAGGAGGTTCTGGAAAAGCGAGCTTCTGCGCTCAAAACGGGTGAGGCTGGCCTGCTGGCACTTGATTGGTGGAACGGCAATCGCTCGGTTCTGGTGGATGTGGATTTGACCGGCCTGATGCTGGGCATGACGCTCGCCACGCGCGCGGAGGAAATCTATCGCGCGCTCATTGAGGCTACGGCGTTCGGCACGCGCACCATCGTTGAGGCCTTTGAGTCCAAAGGCATCACCGTAAACAAACTGGTAGCCTGCGGCGGCTTGCCGGAGAGAAATCACCTGCTCATGCAGATCTACGCGGACGTGACGGGCCGCGAGATCAACCTGGCCGACCCGCTGCAAACCTGCTCGGCGCTGGGAGCAGCCATGCACGGCGCCGTTGCCGCGGGGCAGGCAGCGGGCGGCTATGATTCCATCGCGGATGCTGCGCGGCAGATGGCGCGTGTACAGAAGCTGACCTTCAAGCCCCATGGGCATTGCCACGAAATCTATGACAAGCTTTACGCGGATTACCGTACATTGCATGATTACTTCGGCCGAGGGGCGAACGATGTGATGAAGCGGCTGAAGTCCCTAAGGCGGGAAATTGCGATGCGATAGCCGGCCAGTCAACTTATACGGAACGACATAAGTGTTTGCGTATTTGGCTGTAGCGGCGGTCTATGACCGCCGGTCGGCGCTCATAGAGCGCCGCTACAATTTATGTCCCTTTGTATAGTTGCTTCACAGATTGCTGACTTCCGGTAACTGATCATGCCCACACTTGAACAACTCCGGCGCGAGGTTTTCGAAGCCAACCTCGGCGTCTGGCGCGGCGGACTGGTGACCATGCACAGCGGCAACGCCAGCGGCATCGACCGCAAGCGCGGCGTGGTGCTGATCAAGCCCAGCGGCATGGATTATGACCGCATGAAGCCGGCGGACATCGTGATGACCGACCTCGACGGCCGCAAGCTGCGCGGGAATTGGAACCCGTCGGTGGACCTACCTGACCACCTTTACATTTACAAGCATTGCCCGGAAGTGGGCGGCGTGATTCACACGCATTCCAATTACGCCACCAGCTTTGCCATGCTCGGCATGCCGATTCCACCGTACACGACGGCCATCGCTGATGAGTTCGGCGGCGAGATTCCCTGCACGCCTTACGTGGATAACCAAGCCGACCACATCGGCCGCGCCATCGTTCAGTATCGTAACCGAGCTCCGGCGATACTCCTGGGAAACCATGGTGTGTTTGCCTGGGGGCCGACACCGCTCGCAGCTCTGAAAGCCGCCGTGATGCTCGAAGACATCGCCAAGACCGTTCACCTGGCGCTGCTGCTTGGCAAGCCATCACCGCTGCCTCCCGAAGAAATAAAAAAGTGGTGGGACCGGTATCACACGTGGTACGGTCAGCCGGGGAAGAGTCAATGAACCTATGGAGACTCGGATTCCGTCAGCGAGTTTCCCTTCTCAATTCAAGCGTTTGGTAAAAAAGCGAGAGATTCCATGACTTGTTTTACCTCGATTCCCGCGGCGCTGCTGTGGTTTGCTGCGCCTGATTCCACCCAGGGCGGAGGCGAACTCATCCGCCTTCACGCGGTGGACATCGCCATCATCGCCATTTATTTCGCCATCGTCTTGGGAATCGGCTTTTATCTGAAGAACTACGCCAAGAGCGGCGACGATTTCTTTCTGGCCGGGCGGGAGATGACGGCCTGGGTTGCGGGCCTGAGCTTTATCTCAGCGAACCTCGGAGCGCTCGAGTTGATGGGCTGGGCAGCGGCCACCTATCAATACGGTATCCTGGCGGTGCATTGGTATTGGATTGGCGCCATCCCCGCCATCATCTTTCTGGGCCTCGTCATGATGCCCTTTTATTACATTTCCAAAACCCACTCCGTTCCCGGCTACTTGCAGCTTCGATTCGGCGAATCGACGCGCGCTTTGAGTGGAATTTCCTTCGCCTTCATGACGGTTCTGATGTCGGGCATCAATATGTACGCGATGGCTTTGGTTATGAAGGTGGTGCTCGGCTGGAACATTCATTTCAGCATTTGGGTGTCATCGATCACGGTGGCGGTTTATGTCGCCTTGGGCGGACTCTTCTCCGCGATCTTCAATGAGGTACTGCAATTCTTTCTAATTTGGCTCGGTGCGCTGCTGATTCCTATCCTGGGCCTGGTGGAAACGGGCGGCTGGAGCGGCTTGGTGGCGCGCATCCACCAGAATTTTCCGCAGGGCGATTACACCCATTTGTGGAGGGATTTGGGCCACTTCGCAGACAACCCCATGGGAATTCATTGGACGGGAATTGTGTTCGGCCTGGGGTTCGTAATTTCCTTTGGCTACTGGAACACCGATTTCCTGGTGGTGCAGCGCATCTTCGCCGCCAAGGATATTCGTGCCGCCAAGATGGCGCCCATCATCGGTTCTTATTTCAAAATGGCCGTCCCCTTCATCGTGATCCTGCCCGGATTGCTCGGCCTCGGGCTGCTCCCCTTCAAGTTGGTTCCAGAGAGCGCCGTAACGGCCGGCCAGCACAGTTATAACGAGGTTCTGCCGCTCATGCTGGCGCGCTATTGCGGTCCCGGGTTGCTGGGCCTGGGCGTCACGGCCCTGATTGCCGGATTCATGTCGGGAATGGCGGGGAACGTAAGCGCCTTCGCCACCGTCTGGACTTATGACATCTATCGCCCCTTCATTCGCAAGAGCGCCACGGACCAGCATTACGTCAGCATGGGGCGCTGGTGCACGATTTTGGGGGTCGTGATTTCCATCGGCACGGCCTACCTGGTGATGCAATTCGGCAGCATCATGGACTATGTGCAGGCGCTCTTCAGCTTCTTCGTTGCGCCGCTGTTCGGCACGGTGCTGCTCGGCATGATGTGGAAACGCGCAACTCCCGCGGGCGGCTTTTGGGGGTTGCTCGCCGGCAGCGTCTCCTCCGTGGTCATGTTCGTGATGGTGAAGCTCAATCACGGGCTGCTGGCCTACTTCGCGCTTTCGAGCGATGCCAAAGATATGGCGGAGAATATGTATCGCGCGCTATGGTCGTGGCTGATCTGCGTGATTGTCACCGTGGTCGTCAGCTACCTCACGCAGCCCAAACCTGTGGAGGACCTCAGCGGATTGGTTTACGGCTGCACCGAACTGCCGAGCGAAGGGCATTTGCCGCTCTGGAAGCGTCCGATTTTTTGGGCCGCCATCTCGGCAGCTATATTTTTAATCCTGCAATGGATTTTCTGGTAGGAGGTAAGTATGGACACAGAGCCTCAAGGACAACGCTCCGGTGGTGACGCGGGCAAGCGCCGCGTCGCTGTCGATCAGCAAGACTCGAAACCTCCGGAACATCAAATGATCCCCGTTTGGTTCTTTGTGGGAGTGCTTCTGCTCATCTACGGGGTAATCATTTTGGCAACCGGGATCTCGGAATATTCCAGCCCGCCGCCCACTGTGCTCTCGAAAACCCATCCTGCCATCTGGTGGGGCGCATTGCTGATCGTCATCGGCGGCATTTACGTTTATCTCCACAAGCCGAAGAAGGTTTAAGGTCCAACTGAATGATTACTCACCTTCCGCATGCCCTGCTTTTTGCCGGCCCCCTGGCCGCACAAACTCTCCTTTCCATGCACGCGGTGGATTTTGCCATCATCGCCATCTATTTCGCCGTCGTGTTGGTCATCGGTTTCTACCTGAAGCGCTATGCTGCGAGTGGCGAAGGCTTTTTCATGGCGGGCCGCGAGATGAGCGCCTGGGTCGCCGGGCTGAGCTTTATTTGCGCGAATCTGGGCGCGCTGGAGCTGATGGGCTGGGCCGCATCCACCTACCAATACGGAATTCTGGCGGCGCATTTTTACTGGATCGGAGCCATTCCCGCCATGCTCTTTCTGGGCGTCGTCATGATGCCCTTTTACTACATCTGCAAAACCCATTCCGTACCCGGCTACCTGCAACTGCGTTTTGGCGAACCCACCCGCCTGGTGGGCGCGCTGTCGTTCGTCTTCCTCACCATCCTGATGTCGGGCATCAACATGTACGCAATGGCCGTGGTAATGAAGGTAATGCTGGGATGGGATATTCACTTGAGCATCTGGATTTCTTCAATCACCGTGGCCGTGTACGTGGCGCTGGGAGGCCTGGTTTCCGCCATCTTCAATGAGGTTTTGCAGTTTTTCCTGATCTGGTTCGGCGCGTTGATGATTCCCATTCTCGGCATGGTGGAGGCGGGCGGCTGGAGCGGCCTGGTGGCGCGCATCCACCAGAATTTCCCCGAGGGCGACTACACACACTTGTGGCGGCCCATGGCCCACTTCAATACCAACCCCATGGGCATCCACTGGACGGGCATCGTCTTTGGATTGACGATGGGCTCGCTCGGATATTGGACCACCGACTTCCTGGTGGTGCAGCGGGCGCTTGCCGCCAAAGACCTTCGCGCGGCGAAACTCGCACCCATCATCGGATCTTTCTTCAAGATGGCCGTGCCGCTGATCGTGATCCTGCCGGGATTATTGGGCCTCGGCCTGCTGCCTTTCAAACTGGTGCCGGCGAGTGCCGCAGGGCCCGGCCAGCACAGCTTTAACGAAGTTCTGCCCCTGATGCTGGCGCGCTATTGCGGGCCGGGGCTGCTGGGCCTGGGCGTCACCGCGCTCATTGCCGGATTCATGTCCGGAATGGCGGGCAACGTGAGCGCCTTTGCGACCGTGTGGACCTACGATTTGTATCGGCCGTTCTTGCGCAAGACCGCCAGCGACGCTCACTACGTTTCCATGGGCCGCTGGTGCACCATCCTGGGAGTGATCATCAGCATCGGCACGGCGTATCTGGTGATGCAGTTCGCGAGCATCATGGATTATGCGCAGGCCGTCTTCAGTTTTTTCATGACCCCTCTTTTCGCCACGGTTTTCATCGGCATGATGTGGAAACGCGCCACGCCCGCGGGAGGATTTTGGGGCTTGCTGGTGGGCACGCTCTCTTCTCTCGGAATGTGGCTGATGGTCAGGCTGGATCCCAGCAAGCTTGCCTGGGTTGCCCTTTCGATTGACGCCAAGCCCATGGCCGAAAATATGTATCGGCTGCTCTGGTCGGGCATTGTCGCGGTGATCGTCACGTTGGTCATTAGCGTTTTAACGCAGCCGAAGCCCGAGGCAGAGTTGGTCGGCCTTGTCTACGGTTGCACGGAAATCCCCAGCGAAGGCCACTTGCCCATGCTTAAACGCCCCGTCTTCTGGGCGGTGATTTCCTTCGCCATCTTCGCGCTGCTGCAATGGATCTTTTGGTAAGGGCTTGGACCCTGTCCCAGGGCTTTGTCTTCACGCAATTGGAGCGCCTTGCGCTTAAAATCCCGCATGTGCAGCAGCCGTATGGAGATATTTGACCTTTGAGAGTTTTGTGCGGATGGGCTGGTGAATTTTGCG